>JBBSDY010000551.1:0-3702 GCA_038240245.1 Polyangiales bacterium | reverse complement strand
CGCGCCGGGCCCGAGGCTCGAGCTCGGCCTGCGTGCCGGTGTGTTTCCCGAGGTGCAAGTAAGCGGCAACCCGTCCTACGCGATTGGGCTGGCAGCGCTCGATCTCGAGCTATGCTTCGACGCGCTGCGAGCCATGAGCATCGATCTTCGGGCGTGTGGAGGTCCCTCGGTGGGAATCCTCCATGCCGCCGTTCTCTCTGGCGATCGCGCGCAGCCCGGCGAGCGCGCGTTCATTGCCGCCGAGCTCGGAGCCGACGCCGCGTTTGCGATCACGCGCAGCCTGGCGTTCGAGCTGGCCGTGCGCCTGGTCGCCCCCGTCGCGCGCTACCATTTTGTTCTCGAGGGAAGTGACCAGGCGCTGTTCGATCAGTCCGCCGTCGCAGCCATGGGCCACGCCGGTTTGGAGCTGCGCTTCGGTCGGCCTTAAGGCGTTTCTCTCTCGCAGATCGCGTTGTACGACGTGGTGCACGGGTTGTCGGCCCAGGTGCCTGCTTGCACCATGCGCACGCATTCGCCGGTGAAGTTCGGCTCGCCGTTGCCCCAGTGTGCGTACCCGAATGCTTCGCCGGTGATCCAGGCGTACGACCCCGCCGTTGGCAGAGCGTTTGCCGGGCGCGTGAGACCCATCCAGCGATCCTGGGTGACGGCGATGGCCACGACGGCCGTCTGCTCCTCGGCCGAACCGATGGTGACCAGATGCGCTCCAGAAGCCTGGCAGCTCGTGCTCGCCGCCGTCCAGCTGCCCCTCGACGTGAGCGGGAAGTAGCAGTGCCCACCAAACGAAACGCTTCGTGCCTCGGAGCAGGCGCCGGCGTCCGTTGGCGCGGTGGCGTCCGTTGGCGCGACAGAGCCCGCATCGGCGATGGGTGCTGCGTCGATGTCGGTGGAACCCTCGATGGGGGGCACAGTGACCACGTCGTCCATGCGTCCCGCCTCGAGGTTCGGCCCGGGATCAGACCCGTCTTCCGTGGGGGACAGCGAAATGGGTGTGAAACGATCGAAATCCAGGGAACATCCCGCAAGCGCGACACTGCCGAGTAGCAGCCCCCCGGTCCAAGGCGAAAGAAAGAAATCCAAGAGCATTCTGCCAAATATACCCTTTTCGACCGAGATAGACGTCAACCGCGGTTGCCGATGGTTCGCGCGACGGCCTCGAGGAGCTCGTTGATGTCGTACGGCTTCTCCAGAAATCCGCTGAAATGCTGGGCTTCGACGCCGGCGGGGTCGATGTTGTAGCCGCTGCTGAGGAGCACGGGCACCACGCTGCCCGTAGCTCTGATTCGCTTGAGGGCCTCGATGCCACTCATCTGCGGCATGGTGAGGTCCATCACGATGAGCGAGATCTTGGTGGCATACTGCTCGAAAAGCCCCACGCCTTCGACGCCGTTCGATGCGGTGATCACGCGGTAGCCCTTGTTCGCGAGCGCTCGACGCGCGAGCGCCTGGATGCCGGCGTCGTCATCGACGACCAGAATGGTGCCGAGCTCGCCCGGTGTGTTCGACGGACGCTGGTGAAGAGACTGGCCCTTGGGCGGCAAGAGCACCCGCGCCTTGGTGCCCACGCCCTCGCTGCTCTCGATGGAGATCGCTCCGCCGTGCCCGCGTATGATTCCGAGCGCCGCGGCCATCCCGAGACCTCGGCCCTTGAACTTGGTGGTGAAGAAGGGATCGAAGACCCGGCGACGTGTATGCTCGTCCATCCCACAGCCGTTGTCGCTCACCTCGACGCACAAGAAGGTTCCGGGGCCGCCGGTGTAGCTCGTATATCCATCGAGCTCGAGCTCGGACACGTAAATCTTCGAAACGGAAATGATCACCCGTCCTGTCTTGTCGCCGAACGATTCAGCGGCGTTGGTGATCAAATTCATGATCACCTGGCGGATCTGCGTGGCGTCCGCTTCGATGGGCGGCAGGCCCTCCTGAAATTGATAGTGCAGCTCGACCTGTTTGGGGATGAGCGCCTTCAGTAGCTTGGCCATCTCGCGCACAGCCCCGGGCAGCTCGAGCGTCTCGACCTTGAACTTGCCCTGCCCGGAATAGTCGAGCATCTGCTTGGTCAGCTCGGCGGCTCGCCGCGCGCCCATCTCGATCTCGTCGAGCAAGGGAACGATCCGCGAATCGACGCCGGCGAGATTCTTGGCGAAGCTGGCGTTGCCCAGAATCGTCACCAGAAGGTTGTTGAAGTCATGCGCCACGCCACCCGCGAGCACCCCCAGGCTCTCGAGCTTCTGCGTATGACGGAGCTTGTCCTCGAAGCGCTTTCTTTCGGTGATGTCGAAAAAAGTAGCGACCGCGCCGTTGGTTTCGAGGGTGACCGGATCCTTGATCGGAACCGCACGGAAGACCGCCCAGCAAGTTTCGGAGTTGGGCCTTCGTATTCCTAGCGTGATGGCAGGTTGCGGAGTGCCCGTTGCGATGGCCTTGGTAACCGGGTTATCGGCCGGCGCGACGGGAGTGCCATCCTCGAAGATGGTGACCGACTCGAAATCCCGTACGAAGCTCTTGGTGACAGGATCCTGGCGAAACCCGAAAATGCGCAGCGCCTCTTTGTTGGCACTGACGACGGTGCTGTTTTTGTCGGCCTGGATGACCCCGCCGGGAAGGATCTCGATCAACCGCTCGTTGAGCTCTTTGCTGACACCGAGCGCTGCTTCAGTGCGTTTGCGCTCGGCGATGTCGAGCTCGAGCTGCTCATTGATGAGTGACAACTCGTGGGCGCGCTGCTGCGCCCGTCGCTCGAGCTCGAGGTTGGTGCGCAGAAGCTGCTGGTCGGTGCGCTTCGCGAAAAAGCCAGGAATTTGATAGTTGACAATGCCTGGCGCGAGGTCCGGATGGTGCTGGGCGTAGCTCAGAATGTGCTCTTCGATGCGGTCGGGCGGCGCCATGATGAAACGGCACATGCCATCGCCCTTGGCGCGACAAAGGATCTCGACGGCCACGAGGGGCAGGCCGAAGCTGTGCTCACACCATCCCGATGAGTATCCCGAGTTCATCACGCACACCGGACAATCAGTGGGCTTGCTAGCAATCAGCCACGAGTCGGACTCGAACGAGTAAGGATGGTCGAAGAGCAGGTAGTAGTTCTCGTCGGGCGAGGGGCTGCTGTCGGCCGAGATGTCGACGAACGCCCAGCCCGCGTGCGCAAAGTGCACGGGTCCGGCCGAGAGCCGCGCCATGGGATCGGTCACCTCCATCCGGTCGCCGAAGGTCTTGGCGTCGGCCATGCCCATCGCGTGCGCGATGTCGAAGAGCAGGCTGTGCGCGACGGACCGCGCCTCGGCTTCTTCGCCGTAGAAGCTCCTGACCATGTCGTAGAACTCGACCGACATCGACGCGGCGCGCACCAGCACATATCGTTGACCGCAGATCTCGAGCGTGCCGCGCTCGGGCAACGACTTCTGATCGGCAAAATAGCGGGTGACGTATTTTTGGGCGGTCTCGAAGAGGGGCGCGAACTTCTCGGGGACTCGAACCGTATTGAGCATGATGGGTCGATGAACGATGAAAGGCGCTACCCTCAGCGCTCGATGGTGGGGGGCGCGACGACCTCGAACTGATTGCCGGGGATGGCCTTGAGAGCGTTGAGCTGGTCGTCGTTCCAGCCGGGGTTGGGATCGCCCTGAAAGTAATAGTCGCTGCCATTGTCGGCAAGGATCATCCCGTAGGTCTTCATCGCCTGCGCGACGATCTTGGCCTGTGCTG
>JBBSDY010000550.1:0-3707 GCA_038240245.1 Polyangiales bacterium | reverse complement strand
TCGACCGTAGCGAATCCGAGCTCACGAAAAGGCAGATCGCGTAGCTCGGTCAGCGCTTCGTCGGGCGAGGCCGTCCCCGCGCGGACCGCCTCCAAGAGCGCCTGGATGCGCTTTGCGTCCATGTTCTTCGCATCTAGCGCACGCGCAGGGGGGTGTCGACCCAAGATTCAGACAGGTTGGGGGCGATCAGGTAGAGTCCTCTTCGTGCCGGCTCCCCTCGGACCTCTCATCGGATTCGCTCTGGGAGTTGCCTTCGCGTGGTGGGCCCGCGAAGAGCTGGCGCGCTCGCAGGCGAGCGCGGGCATCGGCTCGCGATCGCTGGTCATCGTCACACTCTTCGCCACCGTCGTCTTCGCGCCCATCGGATCTTACTTCCTGGCGTTCGAGGCCGACTGGTCGTACGCGTACTTCATCGACACGCGGCGCATCCCATCGGCGTTGCAGCTCGCGCTGGTGCTGCTCGACGCGGCGTCCGTTCCCGTCGGCTTCGTGGTGGCAGCCTCGCACGCGCGCGCGCGCAAGCTCATCCCGCTGCTGACGCTCGGCACGCCGCCCGTCCTGATGGTGCTCATCGCCATTGCGGCCTTTTCCGGACGCCTGTCGATCCAGGCATCGTACGGCCAGTTTCACGGCGACTTCGGGACCCGGCCGGTGGCGGGCAGCTCGCTCGGATATGCACTTCTTTGGATGGACACGCTGCTCGTTCTCGGCTCCGTCTGGACCATCCGCCAAGTTCAGAGGTTGACCGTGCGCGCCCGAGCGACCACGCTGCCGGCATCATGAGCCATCCTTCGGACGAATCCCTTCTCGCGCTGGCCTCCGAGCTCGTCGTTCGCGCCCAAAAGGGCGGCGCTGACGTGGCCGAGGTCATCGCCCGCGCGGGCTCCGAGCTCTCGGTGCGGGTACGCCTCGGCGAAACCGAGCTGGTCGAGGAGGCCGGACACCGTTCGGTGGGCATGCGCGTGATGAAGGGAAAGAGGGTGGCGCTGACGTCGACCTCCGATCTCACGCCGGCGGGGCTCGATCGGTTCATCTCCGACGCCCTCGAGCTCGCCAACCTGTCACAAGAGGATCCGTTCGCCGGGCCCGCCGATCCCAACGAGATTGCCCGGGGGCCTTTTCCCGATCTCGACCTCTTCGATCCGGTTATGGGTGAGCTCGACGCCAGCAAGGCCATCGAGATCGCGCGAACGGCCGAAGATGCAGCGCGCTCGTTCGACCCGCGCATCACCAACAGCGAAGGCGCCACGATGTCGCGCACCGCAGGATCGATGGCGCTGGCTCTTTCGGGTGGCTTTCGTGGCGCGTACCGCGGCTCCTACGCGTCGGTCTACGTCGTGCCGCTCGCCGACGACGAGGGAGGCAAGAAGCGACGTGGGTTCTACTACTCTTCCAAGCGCTTCCTGTCCGAGTTGGGCGATCCCGCCGAGGTCGGAAAAGAGGCCGCGCGGCGCACGCTGCGCAAGCTGGGAGCGCGCAAGGTTCCGACCTGCGAAGCGCCGGTGGTGTTCGATCCCGAGGCCGCGCGATCGATCATCGGCACATTCGCAGGCTGCGCCATGGGAGGATCGATCTGGCGCAAGTCGAGCTACCTTGCCGGACGCGAAGGCACCCTGGTAGCGAGTCCTCTCATCACCCTCGTCGACGATCCGCACCTACCTCGCGCTCCCGGCTCTCGCGCGTTCGATGGTGAAGGACTACTCGGGCGCAAGAACAGCGTCGTCGAGCGCGGCGTTCTCAAAATGTACCTCTGCGACAGCTACGCCGGCCGCAAGCTCGGCCGGCCTTCCACGGCCAGCGCGTCGCGTGGATCGGGTGGCGGCGTGGGAGCCTCGACGTCGAACTTTCTGGTCCAGGCCGGCGAGCTGTCCAACCGCGAGATTGTCGCCCGCACCGAGCGCGGGCTCTACGTGACCGAGATGATGGGCTTCGGCTTCAATGCGGTGACCGGTGATTTCTCGCGTGGAGCGTCGGGCTTTTGGATCGAGAACGGCGAGCTCACGCATCCGGTGAGCGAGGTCACCATCTCGCTGAACCTCGACGAGCTTCTCAAGCGCATCGATCTCGTCGGCAGCGATCTCGACTGGCGAAGCTCCACGGTGTCCCCCACGTTGCGAATCTCATCGATGACCATCGCGGGGACTTAGCACCGCCGCGGCAGCTCCGTCGTAAAATGCTGCTAGGATTACAATGCAGTAGATTCATCGGTAGAAACGTTCTGCTGAAACCAATCAGCTTATGCAGCCACTACCCATGACAAGGGGATTACATGCGCCTACCTAAGCACCCTTCCGCCAGGGCGGCTTCGACCGCTCGCGTGCTGATCGCCGCGGTCCAGGTGGCCGCGGCGTCACTCTTCGCCGCTTGGGCCGTCTCCAGCTGCGGGGGATCCAAGAGCGCCACGTTTGCGTGCGCCGATTCCTATGGCGTGCAGTGCGGAAAGGCCTGCGGCAGCGACGCTGACTGCGACATCGGGCTGAGCTGCAGCGGCGGAAGTTGCTCCGCGGGCTGCACGCCCGTCGCGGGCTGTACCGACGGTCTGGTTTGCTCGCTCAAGGGAGCGTGCGTCGATGCGACGCCCGGTGTCACCGGAACCGCGTGCGGTACCGGCGCGAAGCAGTGTCCTTCCGGTTTCTATTGCGGGCAGCAGCTTTCCTGCATCCCCGGCTGCGGCTCCACCAACCGTTGTCCCGACGGCACCATGTGCGGGCAAGACTCGACGTGCGGTCCCATCGCTTCGCTGGCCGGCGTCGGCGGAGGAAGCGGGACGGGCGGAGCCTTCGAGGGTGATGGCTGCGTCAATCTCACCGTCGGCTTCGAGGGCCGCACCCCCACCGTGATGTTGCTCGTCGACAACTCCGGGAGCATGAAAGATAACTTCCCGCGAAAAAACTCGCCCGACACGCGGTTCTCACTCTTGCATGCAGCCCTTATGAACATGACAACCGGCGCGGTCAAGGTGATGGAGACCACCGTTCGCATGGGACTGGCCCTCTACTCGAGCACCAACGGCAACGCCGGCGGTGTGTGTCCCCAGCTCACGCAGGTGCCCATCGCCCTCAACAACTATGCGGCCATCGAGGCAGTCTACGGAGCCGCGATGCCCGACCACGATACGCCGACGGGAGCCAGCATCGACGCGGTCGTCAAGGTTCTCGCAGCCGAGCCGGATCCCAAATACATCTTGCTTGTGACCGACGGCCAGCCCGACACGTGCGAGGATGCCAATCCCGGGGACGGCGCCCCGCAGACGGCAGCCAACGCCGTCACGGTGAAGGCCGCCCAAGCCGCCCATGCGGCGGGCGTCGGTCTGTTCATCATGGGCGTCTCTGCCGACATTGCCGCGGATCACCTGCAAGCCATGGCCAACGCGGGAGCAGGTTTGGATCCGGCGACGATGGGAGCCATGGCGGCCAAGTACTACGTAGCCGCCGACAACCAGGCCGCACTTGCCATGCAGCTCGCCGGTATTCTCGGCAGCGTGCGAAACTGCACCTTTCACCTCGGTGGCACGGTGCAACCGGGACACGAGGCAGACGGAATGGTCTCGCTGGATGGCGCTCCACTCACGATCAACGATCCGAACGGCTACCGGCTCAACAATCCGAGCGAGCTCGAGGTTTTGGGGACGGCGTGCGAGAAGATCAAATCCAACAGCAAGGGCCTGAGCATCAGCTTTAGCTGCGACTCGTTCGAAATCGCCAGGT
>JBBSDY010000549.1:0-3712 GCA_038240245.1 Polyangiales bacterium | reverse complement strand
CTCCCCCCGCGCGCCCCGCCCCCGCCAAGAAATTCTACCTCCCCCCTTCAGGCCTCTAAGCCCGCCGATGGCGTCGCGTCGAATTTACGCAACCGGGCCGAGCCGATGGCCGAAGAGGATTTCACGAGCGTCATGCAAATGTTGCAAGGTAGAGCGGGAGCTGGGTCCTGGGGGCGAGAAGCCATGAGCTCCGGCAATCCCGGCGATGGTCTCAACGATCGGCCCAAAATGGCCGAAGCCCTCGCATCGCTCAAAGAGGGCCTCGGTGACAAAGACGACCCATTCTACGACGGGTGGAAGCTGCGCAAGGGCGCGGGCGACGCAGTCGACAATCTCGCGGCGCTCGGCGAGGCAAGCCATTCCGACGGCGATGGCACCGATACCGTCCCCGTGCGCGTCGTTCGCTACCTCGTTTTTCCGAAGTGGGCGATCATGTTGGCCGCAGCGCTCGTCGCCTTTGCCGTAATGGTCACCGTGGTTCGCCTGGGTTTTCGCACGATTGCGCCCCCGTCCGCTTCGGCGACACCCGTGCTCAATGCTGGCGACGGGAGCCACGCGGCAAGCGATGCACCTCGGGCCATCGATAAAGAGCCCATCGCAGCATCGTCCGACCTTCCGACCGCGGCTCCGTCGGGCGCACCCGCGGCCGTCAGCTCGGCGGGCGCGGCCGCCACGCACAAGGGCAAGGGCAAGAAGTCCAAGACGCCAGATCCTGGCTTTTTTCACGATCCGGGCTTTTAACCTCGGGGCACAACGTGCGATACGACCTCTCGAGAATGCGTCGAAGCCGAACCTCGACCCGCGCCGCAATCCTCCTGTCGTTGCTCTGGGCAACCTCGGCGTGGGGCGAGCCCACCAGCGAGTCGATCCGCATGGCCAAGAAACGGTTCGCCGAGGGTGTCGCCGCCGCCGACGCTGGCAACTACGAGGCCGCGCGCGTTGCGTTCCAGCAAGCCTATGTACTCAAGCCGCACCCCTCGGTGCTTCACAACCTCGGACAGTCCGAGCTCAAGACGGGCCACTACCTCGAGGCCGCGCGCCATCTGGCGACCTTCATTCGCGACACCAGCTTCGGAAGCTCGGCCGAGCGCGACACCGCCAAGAAAGGCCTTTTGCAGGCCGAGACCAAGCTGAGCAAGCTCGTCGTCGAAGTGGATGTCGACGGCGCGGAGATCACCGTCGATGGCGTGCCCGCGGGCCGATCGCCGATGGGCCCCGATCCCGCGTACGTCGACCCTGGCGAACGCCTGGTGCACGTCCAGAGGGACGGTTACCCCGCCTTCGAGCAGCGCCAGACGTTCGAAGCCGGACGCACCGCGCAGCTCAAAGTAGCACTGCGCGCGGGTGAAACATCTCCCTCGCTGGCTGCGTCGATTTCGCGAAACGGCGGGTCGTCGGATGCGACGCCGTCCGACGGCGGGGCTCGCGCGCCAGAGGGCGTTGGCGCAGCGCCGGCGGGTTTGACCCCGACCGGTGAATCGGCAGGCAACGCGCGGACGATTGTGTTGGTGAGCACCGGCGCAGTCGCCGCCGCATCGCTGGGCGTCTGGATCGGCTTTTGGCTCAAGGGCCGGTCACTGGAGTCGGACGAGAGCACCCAGTTGGATCGCCTGATCCAGGCCCAGCCGAACGTTCCATCGAATGTCCTTTGCCGTATGGGCGGTCCTGATTGTGATCAACTGCAAGACACGGCAGGCAGGCGCGCCGACGCGAATCGCGTGGGTCTGGTTGCCGGCGTAGCGACGGGTGTCTCTGCCGCTGCATTCGCTGCCACGTGGTTCCTGTGGCCGAAACCTTCGCGAGGTGGCACAGGCGCTCCGGCCGTGATTCCCTCACTCGCCCCGAATCATGCGGGATTGATGCTCCGTGGGGCGTTTTGACTTGTTGGAAAGTCCCGGAGATTCGTTCTTAAAGATGAGCCGCATCGTCACGTGCGTCGTATGGGTGGCCCTGTGCTGGCATTCCCCCGCGTTCGCCCAGCCCGCCCCCACGCCCGAAGAGGTCCAGCAAGCGCAAGCCCGCTGGGCCGAGGGCAAGGCCTTCTTCGACGCGGGCAATTACGAATCGGCCCGGGTCGCTTTCAAGCAGGCGTATACGGTCTTTCCGCACCCGGCCTTCCTTCAGAATCTCGGTGAAGCCGAGCTACACTGCGGGAGACAAGTCGAAGCCGCCCGACATCTTTCGCAGTTCATCCGGACTGCAACCGCCGGCACTGCCCTGCAGCGCGACGCCGCGAAGAAGTCACTCAAGAAGGCCAGCGAAAAGCTCGGGTCACTCATTGTCGAAACGAACGCCGACGACGCCGAGGTGCACGTCGACGACGACATCATCGGTCGAAGCCCGCTTGGCTCGATGCAGTGGTTCGTCGAGCCGGGAGCTCATGCGGTGGTCGCGCGAAAAGAAGGCTACCTCGATGGTACGGAAAGGGTAGATGTCGCTATTGGCCCGCCCAAAAACGTCTTCGTCAAGCTGCAACGGGTGATCACCGGCGCCGCGGACGACGTGACACCCCCCGGCGCCGCGCCCGGAGCAAAATCCGATGCGCCCCTCGCCACCCCCCTCGAGCCCTCTGTCGCGCCGGAGGCAAAGAAAGGGCTGACCCTGCAGCCGCGAACCCTGGTCCTCATGGGGGGTGCCGTCTTGACCGTCGCAGCACTCGGGCTCGCCGGATTCTTCGAAACCGAGGTGCACAACGATGTCTCCGAGCTGAACACGGCGAGGTCGAACCTGACGCCTGTCAAAGGGCTCGCCTCTGCGCAGTGGTGCGTTGCGCCCTCGATGAGCGCCAAGCCGGCGTGCGATCGCGTGGGTGTCGAGGGCAGCCGCCTCGAGCGGGACAAAAACATTCGCAACGGCCTTCTTATCACCGGTGGCGTTCTCGGAGTCGCTACGGTGGCTACCTACTTTCTTTGGGCCCCCCGTTCGGCTCGTTCCACGGCTCTCCTGGCCGAGGTTGGACCGGGTCGTGTCGAAGTCATGGTGGTGGGCCGATTCTGAATCGCCCTTTTGGGCATGTCTGACGCACCTTGGAATCGTGCCCCTGCGGGCGAATCCATCGTTTACTCCGGTCTCCACTGGAGGTATAGGCGCCGAGTCGACTCGTCTTGGGGAGAAATGGCCGTGGAGGGAACGCTACTTGATCGCTTGATGGACGCCGCGGGCGGGCGCCGTGGCCTTCGGCGTGTAGGTTCGAAATCTCGCCGGCACCCCCGAAATCACGCAACCGGTTCACTCGGTGGCCGAGAGGGTGACAACGGGCAGACGGCGTGCCGCCTCGGCCCCTCAACACAACCACCCGTACCGGCTGCGCAACGTGCCTTGCGGACATAGGGAGAACACCCGTGAAAACGATCCAAGCTCGACGAACGCTGAAGCTAACCGCCATCTGCCTTGCCAGTGCCACGACGTGGGCCTGCGGTGGTCCGGCTGCCACGGATTGCTCCCAGACCGCCACCTGCGGCTCGACCGGGGCGAATGACGCGGGACAGGCTGGGGGGAATACGACGAGTGACGGCGCAGCGATGCACGGCGATGCAACGACCCAAGGCGATGCAACGACCCACGACGATGTCACCGTCGACGCCAGCGCGCCGATGGTCGACGGAGCAGTGACCGACGCGGTGACATCCGACGTCGGCGACGCGAATCCCGAGGCTGCGGCCCCGCAGGGGTGCAAGACCGACAACGACTGCCAAACGAATGAATCGTGCTG
>JBBSDY010000548.1:0-3714 GCA_038240245.1 Polyangiales bacterium | reverse complement strand
CGACGACCACATCGCCGTTGCAGTCACGTTGGCGATCGACGCATCGGAGTACGTCGCGACGGCCGTGAAAGGAAAGGTCACTCCCACGCCGAAGACGGGGGTGGTGGGCGTGAGAGCGATGGAGACGAGCTTGGCCCCGGTGACATGAAGCTGCGCGGTGCCCACGAGCCCGGCGAATGTCGCGCGTAGCGTCGTGTCACCCGCGGTGAGGCCTTGCGCCCGGCCCGAAGCTGCCACCGAAGCGACCGGCAGGTTCGACGAGCTCCACGCAACCGTGGAGGTGATGTTCTGGTGCGTTCCGTCGCTCAAGGTGGCGATGGTGACGAAATCGACCGTTCCGCCAATTCCCGTCGTGGCGGTGGGCGGGGTCACGGCGATGGATTGGACCGTGGCTGCCGTGACCGTGATCTTGGCGGTGCCCGAGAGGCCATTGACCGTCGCCGTGATGGTCGCCGAGCCGGCCGCGACTGCGGTCACCACGTTGGCAGCAACGTTGGCCGTGGCCGGTGTGTCGCTGGTGAGCTTGGCGCTCTGCGTCAGATCGGCCGTCGATTTGTCGGAGTAAGTACCGGTGACCGTGAGGGTCACCTTGGTCGCGATGGCGAGAGTCGAAGCGGGAGGCGTGACGGCGATGGAAACGAGCGTGACCGCCGGATTCGCATCGGAGGCGGCGTCGAGGACCGTCGTCCCCTGGTCGGGCAGGCCTGCGTCGTGGACGATCGCAACCCCATCGACGCTGGCGTCGGTTGGTGCAGGTAGAAGCCCCTCGTCGCTTCGGCCGCCGCATGCGACGGCAAACAGCGCGACTGCGAGGAGGGCAAAACGAAAGAAAGAAGTCATCGCCGTTCGGAGCATGAAGATGCCTCAACTGTACTAAGTGGCAGGCAAGCCGGAAACAGATCATTGCCTCCAGTCGATACTGCCGGCGTGGCGGCGGAGACTCGCTTTGGCTGCGCTCGCGGCTAGACTTGGTGGGGGCTAGAACTTGGTGAAGGTGCGCCCATCCGCGGCTGCCAGGGCATCGGCCTCGCTCGGCCCGGCGCTGCCCGCGGGGTAGGTGGGCACCGGACCCTTGTCCGTCTCCCACGCGTCCAAGATGGGGGTGACGAACTTCCAGGCCTCTTCGACCTCGTCACGCCTGGCAAAAAGGGTTGCGTCGCCGCGCATGCAGTCGAGAAGAAGGCGCTCGTAGGCTTCGGAGAGAGATTTCCCGAAGGTGTCGGCGTAGCTCATGTTCATGAGGACGTTGCCGACATTGAGGTGGTCGCCGGGGACCTTGACCACGAAACGGAGCGACATGCCCTCTTGCGGCTGGATACGCATGGTAAGGACGTTCGGCTCGACGACCTGCGAGGTCTTGGTGTGGGGAAAGAGGTAGTTGGGCACTGGCTGAAAGTGGATCGAGACCTCGGTCACCTGGTGAGAGAGCTTTTTGCCGGCGCGCAGGTAGAAGGGAACGCCCTGCCACCTCCAGTTGTCGATGAGCACCTTCATCGCGACGTAAGTGGGGGTGCGCGACTCGGGCGAGACGCCGTCTCCCTGTCGGTAGCCGTCGTACTGGCCGCGAACGACGCTCTTCTTCACGTCGGCGCCGGTGATGGGACGAAGCGAGCGCAGCACCTGCACCTTTTCGTCGCGAACGTCGTCGGCGCTGAAAGAGACGGGGGGCTCCATCGCGCAGAGCGCGAGAACCTGCAGCAAGTGGTTTTGCACGATGTCGCGAACGACACCGGTCTCGTCGTAAAATTTGCCCCGCTTTTCGACCCCCAACGACTCGGCCGCGGTGATCTCGACGTGATCGATGAACTTGCGGTTCCAGAGCGGCTCGAAGAGCGAGTTGGCGTAGCGAAACACCAGGATGTTCTGCACGGTCTCTTTGCCGAGGTAGTGATCGATGCGAAACGTCTGGCTCTCGTCGAGCGACTCGGCGACGAGCTTGTTGAGAGACCGGGCCGATTCGAGATCGCGACCGAAGGGCTTTTCGACGACCACCCGCGACCAGGGTTTGGGGGCCTCGGGATTGGCGCGGTAGAGCAACTCGCCCTGGCGCAGGTTCTCGAGGATCACCCGGAAGGCCTCGGGAGGTGTCGCCAGGTAAAAGATGCGGTTGCCCTGCGTTCCCTTTTCGCGATCGATGACCGCGAGCTTCTCTTTCAGATCGGCATAGGTCTTGGGATCGTCGATCTGACCGTTGACGAAGTCGAGCGCCGCGGCGAACTTGGACCACACCTCGGCGTCGACCGACTTTCGTCGACCAAGCTGGGCCGTCGACTCACGGAAGCGATCACGCATCTGGTCGGCCGGGACCCCCGCGCGGGTGACGCCGACCATGGCGATCTTCTCGGGGACCGATCCGTCGGCCATCAGATTGTAGAGGGCGGGAATGAGCTTGCGCTTGGCCAGATCGCCGGTCACCCCGAAGATGACCACGACGCAGGGATCGGCCTTCGGCTCGCGAAAGAGCGGGACGCCGGCCGCTTGTTCGGCGGCGATGACGCTGTTGGGAGGAATGGTTTCCATGGTCCTTCAAGCCTCGGTTCGGTGGTGCTGGATGACGCTCGCGGAAGCAGCGCGATCGACGAGCCACATGACTTCGCCGGTGAGAGGATGGATGAGCTGCGCTGGATAGCGCTGGGGATCGCGGGGGCCCTGCAGCACCTGGGCGAGCACGTCGGCCTTGGAGCCTCCGGCCACGAGGAACGTGATGAAGTGCGCCGCGTTGATGAGCGGCGGCGTCATGGTGATCCGTTTGGCCTGTAGCTTGGCCACATCGTGCGCGACGACCCAGCGACTGGTTTCGCTGAGGGCCGCGGTGCCCGGGAAGAGCGAAGCGGTGTGTCCATCCTCTCCCATTCCCAGAAGAAACAGGTTGAAGTGGGGAGGCCGTCGGCCGACGCCGGCCACCTGGCCGAGCACGCGCTCGATCTCGTCCTCGTAGTCTCTCGCGGCGCGGTCCAGGTCTTGGTCCTCGGCATGGATGCGATGGATCCGATCGGCCGGTACGCCCAGCTTGTCGAGCATGGCCTCTTTGGCCATGCGAAAGTTCGAGCTCGCGTGCTCGGGCGGCACCGCGCGCTCGTCGCCCCAGAAGAACTCGGTCTTCTTCCAGGCCACCTGGTCGCAGTAGGGATGCTGGGCGAGCAGCTCGTAGAGGCCGCGCGGTGTGGAGCCGCCGGACAGGACGATCGAGAAACGCCCCGTCGTCTGCATCGATAGCTGACCGATGCGGCAGACCTGGGCGGCGGCGGCGTGGAAGAGGTCGTTCGCGTCGGTCAGCTGCCTGATCACTTCTTGCTCCCTGGCTCCACGTGACCTCCGAAACCCTTTCGCATGGCCGACAGAATTTTCTCGGCGAAGGTGTGCTCCTGGCGCGAGCGAAAGCGCGTGTAGAGCGACGCGGTGAGGACGTCCGCGGGGACGGCCTCTTCGAGGGCGGCCATCACGGTCCAGCGCCCCTCACCCGAGTCCTCGACGTAGCCGGAGTATCCGGCGAGCGTGGGATCTTCGGTGAGCGCGGTGGCCGTCAGATCGAGGAGCCACGAAGTGACCACGCTGCCGCGCCGCCACAGCTCGGCGATGTCGCCCAGCGGAAGATCGTAGCGCATGTCTTCGGGCAGCTTCGGCGAGTTGGCGTTGCGAAGAATGTCGAAGCCCTCGCCATAGGCCTGCATCAGGCCGTACTCGATGCCGTTGTGGATCATCTTGACGAAGTGG
>JBBSDY010000547.1:0-3720 GCA_038240245.1 Polyangiales bacterium | reverse complement strand
TCTTGTCACAAGTCGCACCTGCCGCACCCGGCGCCGCACACACGCCGGTGGCGCAGGTGAGCCCGTAAGCGCAGTCCTCGTCCTTCTTGCAAACGGCGCCCGCTGCGACGCGATCGGCGCACGCGCCGCACTGCATGTCGTCGGGCGTGGGACAATAGCCGCTCGAGCATTGCCAGTCGCTCCCGCATGCGGCGCCATTGGCGAACGTCCCCTTCTTGGCCTGGCACGAAGCGGGAGGATTGTGGCCGAGAATCTGCGGACAGTCCATGTCCGCGGTGAGGTCGGTCGCGCACGTTTCGGCTTCGGTGGGCGTGGGGCTGCCGGCAAGTGAGAGACTCTTCACGCAGGACGGGACATTTCGATCGATGCACGTGGCCTCGTCACCGAAGACGAGCGGGTTGAAGAAGGGCGCGCACGTCGTGAGCTTCTTGCAGTACGCCGTGACCTCGTCGGTGCAACCTTGCTCCGCGGTCGGACCGGCGTCTGCCGTGGGAGCGAGCAGATCGTTGGTCGAAGACCCGCCACATGAGAAAGCTGCCGACGTCAACAGCCCAACCGCAATGCAGATCACTTGGCGCATGGTCCTCCTCGGATGTCACGCTCCACCTCGCAACCGCCGGGCCAGGTCGAACGTGCACCTGAAATCATTGATAACACAGAAGAAACGAGCGGATGGAAAGAGCAGCCCACTTGACCGTGAACATCGGTTCTCGGACTGTGCGCGAGGGCCGTTCACACGTCAGCGCCCACGAAAGCGCTGCACCGCCCGTCCTTCGCGCTTGGTGGGACGCCCCGCACCTCGCTCTCTGCCCGGAAACAGCTCGTCGCGAGGCGGTGGTGGCGGCGAGCGATCGTCGTAGAGCTCGCGGGCCAGCGGCGCAGCGAGCCGCTTGTCGGCCAGGTTCTTCACGTCGACGACGATGAGCCCGCGCGGCGCGGCGGCGCTGATCTCGTCGCCGACCTTGATGGCATGGCTCGCCTTCGCCCCCGAGCCATTCACGCGGACGTGCCCTGCGTCGCACGCCCGGGTGGCTTGCGTACGCGACTGGAAAAGGCGCGTTGCGGAGAGCCACTTGTCGATGCGAACCGAGTCCACTGGCCCTTCGACTAGTGAATCGTCACGCCCGACACGACGCGATGAATGGCGCCACTCGGGCTCGGCGTGTCCGGCAAGAAGCCGAGCTTGAGCGAAAAGAAGAGACCGAGAAGCTGACCAAAGACGATGTCGAGCATGGGCCGATACTCGTCGGGCAGCTCGCCTTCGACCCCCAGCGACAGCACGCGATTGCACACCGCCTTCAGGCGAGGATCGGGGGCAGGAGCCACGACGACCGTCTCGCGACCGAGCTTCTTTTGAACGATCTCCCGGAGGAGATCGATCTCGTAGGCCGCCCGCAAGGAATCGGACGAAAGGAAGCCTACCACGAGGGTGCTCTGATCGATCGCCGACAGCGGACCGTGCCGGACGCCCAAAAAAGATTCGGACATGGTGGCGATGCGACCCGCGGTCAGCTCGAGAACCTTCAGGGCCGATTCGCGAGCAACGGCGCCCAGCGCGCCCGAGCCGAGAAAGCAGACCCGTCGAAAAGGCACGCGGGCGAGCTCCTTGGCGACCTTCGAAGCTTCGTCGAGAAAGCGCTCTGCCGCCGAGCTCACGGCGAGCACGATGCCGCGAAATCCCGGATCGTCGATCGAAGCCAGAAACTGCCCCGCGAGGACCATCGCCGTGAACGAGCTGGTCATGGCAAGCCCGCGATCGTTGACGGCGTCATCGAGCACGAGGCAAAGCGCGTCTCCGCGCGCTCGGGATTCGACGGCCATCCTTCCCTCGGCGTTGCAGGTCACGACGATATTTCGCAGCCGCGGGTAGTTGCGAAGAAGCAATTGCAGAACGGCGACCGACTCCGGACTCTGCCCGGAGCGAGAGAACGAGATGGCGATGCCGGCCCGGTCGGACCGAAGAAGCTCGTCGTGGTGGGTGAGAAGGTCCGTGCTCGGAATGGCCCTCGCGTCGCACCCCCACTTCTTGGCCATCAACGGCGCCACGGCGCGACCGATGTGGTCCGAGGTGCCGGCGCCGATCAACACCACCCCGGGCGCGCCGGGTTGACCCACGCCCATGGCGGCCAGCTTCTGCCGCACGGGCTCACGCGCTTGCTCCAGATCACCCATGATTTTGGGCCAAATCGCGGGCTGCTGGGCGATTTCGCGGGGCGTGTGCACGACACCACGACGCGCCTTCTCCTGCTCGGCGAGCGCGAGGAGCCGGCCCAGGGGATTCATTCGCTCACGAATGCCGTGGAGCAGATCGTCATCTTCTCGGCAACGAGATCGGTGACCACGGCCATGGCGGGCGGAAAGCTCTTGCGCAGATCGATCTCGTCCTTTTCGACGAGCGAGCGCTTGAGAGCTCGGGTGAACGTGTCCTTGATCTCGGTCGCGAAGTTGATCTTGGTGATCCCGTTCTGGATGGCAGATCGAAAGTCCGCGGGGCTGAGGCCGGAGCTCCCGTGCAGGACGAGCGGCGCGTCGACCACCTTGCGAATCGCAGCCAGCCTCTCGAAATCGAGTCGCGGCGTCTCCCTGTAGAAGCCGTGCGCGCTCCCGATGGCCACCGCCAGGAGGTCGACGCCCGTGGCCGCGACGAAGCTCGCCGCCTCTTGGGGCGTCGTGAATCGTTCGGCGGTGACTTCTTTCTGACCCAGCTTGGGCACGTAGCCGAGCTCGGCCTCGACCGTTTTGCCCTCGGCGTGCGCCCAGGCGATCACCTGTTTGGTTTTCTCGATGTTGGCATCGAGCGGCTCCTCGCTGGCATCGATCATCACCGAATCGTAACCGAGCTGCAGACAGCGGCGGACGAGGGCGAGATCGTTGGCGTGGTCGAGGTGGAGGTAGGTTTCGACGCCCACCTCGGCCGAAGCTGCGCGCGCCATGGCGTAGGCTTGACCGAGACCAAGGTACTCGATGGTCGAAGGCGACGTCTGGAGAATGACCGCCGAGCTGGTTCTCTTTGCGGCACGTAGCACGGCGAGAAGCGTCTCGGAGTTGTAGAAGTTCGCGGCGAGTAGAGCTTGCCCGTTCTTGCGCGCCAGAAAAAGACGATCGACCAGTCTCATGCAGCCCTCCCATCATCGGCAACGTCGTGCCGCCACTGTCCCTCGATTCCGCCCATGGCTCCGAGGCTCGTCCCGGCGCAACGAGCCCCGAGGCGAAGGCAATCTTCGAGCGCCCTGTCCAAAAGAAACCCGCGCACAAAGCCCGCATCGAAGTTGTCGCCGGCGCCCGTCGAGTCGACGGGGTCGACCCGAAGGCTCTCGGGCGCCATGGCCACCACCGCTTCGCCCCTTTTGTAAGCGACGGCTCCACGCGCGCCGCACTTGACGACGACCAGAGGCCCGAGAAGCGAGAGCGCGCGCCCGGCCGCGTCGGCGGTGGCTTTTCGGGTGATGGCGATGGCCTCGTTTTCGTTGGGCAAGAAGACGTCCACCAGCGGCAAGAGCTCCTCGAGGCCCGTCCAGGCTTCG
Source organism: Polyangiales bacterium (assembly GCA_038240245.1). GTDB lineage: Bacteria > Myxococcota_A > Polyangia > Polyangiales > Polyangiaceae > DASWDH01. The sequence goes on along the minus strand of JBBSDY010000547.1, from coordinate 196 downwards.
GCAGGATCCCAGTTGGTGTCGAGCGATACCGTTTTGTTCAGGCGCCTGGCTTCGCGCAAGAACGCAGGCCAGCGCGGGCGAAGTTGCTCGAGGAGAAAATAGCTGGCGATGTGCCAGTGGCGCGCGCAGAGGAGAAGGTCGTCGACGAGATCTTCGGCCCCAACACCGTCGGCGGTGCCGAGGTAGGTGAGAATGG
>JBBSDY010000546.1:0-3728 GCA_038240245.1 Polyangiales bacterium | reverse complement strand
TCGTAGAGCGCGACGAACGTGCTGAGCGACGCGATGTTCACGATTCGACCGTAGCCCCGTTCGAGCATGTGCCTGCCGAACACCTGGCAGGCGCGCAGCGTGCCGGTGAGGTTGGTCTCCATGATGCCGTTCCATTCGTCTTCGCTGAGCTCGAGCGTGGGCGTGCGCTTGGTGCGTCCCGCGCAGTTGATGAGGATGTCGACCTTGTCGAACGCACGGGTGACCTCGCGCAGCAGATGCTCGAGCGACCCCCGGTCGGTCACGTCCGACGGGACGCGCAGCGAGCGGCGCCCCTGCTGTTCGATCTCGGTCGCCGTGGATTCGACCTGCTCGGCTCGTCGAGCGGTGGGTATCACATCGGCTCCCGCCTCGGCGAGGCCCAGCGAAAGGGCCCGGCCGATGCCCGAAGTTCCGCCGACGACGACCGCGACGCGTCCGGAGAGGTTCAAGGGTGCGTAGCTCATTAGAATAGGACCCACTGTAGATCGGTGTTGGTGTAGATGCAGTATTTGCTGTCCGGACCGCTGCCGGTCATCGGAGGCTCGGCGCCCGTGTCGTTGCCCGTGAAGCGATCGCAAACCGCCATCTTGCGCGTACGATCGCAGAGGACGAGACCCTGGAAGGTGGCCGTGTCGTTGTAGTTGGTATTCACTCCGGCCAAAGCTCCGCCCATGTTGACCGCAGTGACGTTTTGCACGACGACGTGCCGTTGGTACTGGGTGCCGCAGTTGCCGCACGATCGATAGAGCTTGCCGAAGTCGCTCACGAAGAAATTCTTGATGATCATGGTTCCGGGGCCGTCGTGCTGAAAGACCTTGTCGGCGGCGTGCATGGCACCGCCGCCGTCGATGGTCATCGTCTGCGACGCCGATTTTCCCTTGAGCGTCGCAGCATCCTCGCCCACGTCCTCCCACCAGACGTTCTGTAGCGTGCAGCTTCCCGTGCAGTGGATGCCATCGGCGCCCGGACTGCCGATGATGACGTTCTTGAGAACCGATCCGTCGGCAAGCTCGAAGAGGGGCGACTGACCTTCGCTCTGACTTCCGTCTCCCAGGCCGTTGCTGACGAATCGTTTCATCGTCCCGTCGTACGGACCGGACACCTTGATGGTCGCCGATACTTTGGTCGTGCTTACCGGCGTCGGAAACGTCATGGTGCAGTTTGCCGCCGTCGCTGCGTCGGGTACCGCCCCCGCTCCGCCTCCGCCCGCGTCGGGTCGCGCTCCGCCCGCGCCGGCCGCGCCGCTAGTCGCAGCTCCTGCCGCACCGGTCGCACCAGCGGCCCCACCACTGCCCTTCGCGCCGGCGGTGCCTCCCGTGCCCGGGGCACCATTTCCTGCCGAGCCGACGTTCTGCCGGGCCCCACCGCTCGAGGACGCGACGCTACCGGCTCCACCGAAGAGATCGCCACTGCCGTCGGCGCCTCCCGGATCGGATCCACATCCTACCAGCGACCACCCCACGGCAACCCCTGCGACAAAAGCCAAGCGCATGAGGACGTTATGCGCGAACCGCATCCGTTCGATCATGCCGACCCAAGTTCCGGACGCCTGCGTTGAACTCGAACAGCGCTAGCCGAATAGTGCCACGCGGCTTGCCGCCGACGGCGCATATCCTGGAAAGATCATGGCCAGATCCTTCATGCCCAGGTGCGAGCGAAGGATCTCGCCGAACACGTCGCGATGGTCGGTCGTCGCTGCCAGATCGCGCGCCTCCCAAAGCTGGTCATCGGCGAGGCCCTTCCACTTGCCGTAGACCTTTCCGCCGCGCGCCTTGCCACCGAGCACCATCATGACCGATCCGTGTCCGTGATCGGTGCCCTTGGTTCCATTCTCGCGCACGGTGCGACCGAACTCCGTCACCGTGACCAGGCACACGTCGTCGAGTCGCTTGTCGAGATCGGCAGCGAAGGCCGCGAGCCCGTCGGCGAGATCGCCGAGCCTCTTGGCGAGCTGACCCTGCGCGTCGCCTTGCCCGGCGTGCGTGTCCCACCCGCCGCACTCGGTGACAGCCACCTCGAGACCCACGTCGGAGCGTACGAGCTGTGCAATCTGTTGCAGTCTCTTGCCGAGCGGCGACGAAGGGTACGTCACGCCATTCTCGACGGGCGCGGCGCCGATTTTGCGCATCTGATCCATCGCGTCGAAGGCTTCGGCGGCCGTCCCCTTGAGGACTTGATCCACCGATCCCTGGTACATTTGCTCGAAATCGTGGCTCTTGATGCCCGCGACGCCGCGCGGCTGGACCTTGAAATCGGCGAGCGACGCCACGGCGAGGGCGGGAGCCGCGCCCGAGAGCAGGCGCGGAAGATTGGGCTGGAGCGCCACCGCACGAAAGGGGCTCTCTTTCGCCGGCGCCTTCAGCGTGAGCGCACGGTTCACCCATCCGTCGTCGGTGGCTCGAAGGCCTGGCGTGCCGCTTTCGACGAAATCCTGCGCATCGAAATGCGACCGCGTGGCATCGGGCGATCCCACCGAGTGCACCAGGGCGAGCTTGCCCGATTTGTAGAGCTTCATGAGCGGCCCGAGCGCAGGGTGCAAACCGAACGTCGCGTCGAGCGGCAGCGCCGCGTCGTCGCCATGACCGGGGGGCGCGATGGCGATGGTGGGACGGTATTGGTAGTAGTGCGGGTCCTTGAACGGCACGACCATCGACAAGCCGTCGGCGGCCCCGCGCTGGAACACGACGACGAGCGCCTTGCCGGCGGCCAGCTTTTTCGTGGGCTCGGCCGCCCAGGCGAGCCCGGGCGAGAAGCGCGACAGCGAGATGCCCGCCCCGATTCCCTGGAGCAAACGGCGGCGAGCCAACAGTCGGTGGATCATTGCTTTTGAAACTCCGGTGAGCCGAGAATGAGGCCTATCGCCCGCGGCACTTCTTCGCTCGTGGGCTCCTGGTAGCCGAGCTGTTGGCGCGACGACGTGATCCCGCTCACGATGGTGTCGCGCGAGCTCGTCTTGAGCGGCCGATGCAGCAGCTCGGCCGTGAGCTTGTCGACCAGCGCCGCGGCCTCCTGGGGAGGTGACGGACCCAATAGCTTGTCGGTTTCGAAGGCAACGCCGTCGAGGCGACCGGACGCGAGCGCCAGGCCGAAGTTGATGCGAGCAACGAGCGCTCCCGAGCTCACCCAGGCATCGGCCGCCTCCTTGTAACCGGTCGGCGGTTGGGCGCGGTAGAGCGGCTCGCCCATGCGGGTGAGCTGTGGTTGCATCTCGACGGCGCTGGTGACGGTCGCGCCCAGGGCACGCATGGCCGACGCGGAGAGCTCGAGCGGCGTCTTGATCTTCGAGTCGAAGGCGGCATCGGACCAAAACTCGGGTGAAACGAAAATGGCCTCGTAGACCGCGGAGAGATCTCCGTGGGTCTCGCTGAAGACGGCCGCGATCTTCGTGACCAGCGCCGGCGGTGGATCGTCGGCGACGAATTTTCGGCAGAGCTTGATGGCGATGGCGCGCGCCGTCGATGGATGCTCGGCGACGAGATCGAGCACGCGCTCGCCGTCGCCGATGCCGCCGGCATCGACGGAGTGACCGAGCACCGTCTTGGGATTCTTGTCGTGGCGACGAGCATGAAAGGCGAACTCGGCTTCGTCGTTGGGGTGCGAGATCGACCAGCCCGTGAATGCGCGCGCAGTTTCACGCACGTCGTCTTGCGTGTAGCCGCCATCGACACCGAGGGTGTGCAGCTCGAGCAGCTCGCGCGCGTAGTTCTCGTTGATGCCGCTCGAGCGTT
>JBBSDY010000545.1:0-3735 GCA_038240245.1 Polyangiales bacterium | reverse complement strand
GTGGTGGCCATGGATCCATCTCGCAAGATGCTCATCGTCAACCCCGCGGCTCGTCGCATGCTGCCCTATGCCCCCGGCGATGTGGCGTCGGCCCAATGGTCGCTTCGCAGCCAAACGTACCTGCCCGACGGCGAGACCGTCTTTCCCGCCGACGAGGGACCGCTCACCCGCGCGATGCAAGGCCACGCATCGGACGGTGTCGAGATGAAGATCCGTATCCCCAGTGGCGAGCTGCGGTCGTACAGCGTCACGACCCGCCCGATGGTGACAGAAGACGGCACCGTGGGCGCTGTCGCCGTCTACCGCGACACCACCGACATGACCCTGGCCGAGAAAGATCTGCTGGAGAGCCAACAGCGCTACCGCGTGCTCGCCGAGGCGACTTTCGAAGGTGTGGCGATCACGAGCGAAGGCCGAATTCTCGATACCAACGCCACTTTCGCGCATTGGCTGGGTTTCGAGCCGCACGAGGTCCTGGACATGCCGGGCATCGATCTCTTCGTGCCCGAAGAGCGAGAGCGCGTCATCGCGCTCTCGGGGGGCGATGACGTCCGCTACGAATCGGTCATGAAGCGCCGCGATGGCACGATCTTTCCCGTCGAGGTACGCGGTCGGTTCGCGGTGTTCCGCGGCAAGCAGGTTCGAATTGCCGTCGTTCGCGACATCACCGAAAGAAGGCAGCACGAGGCCCAGCTCCTCGAGAAATCGGAGCAGCTCCGGGCGCTGTCGCTTCGCGACGAGCTGACCGGCCTCTACAATCGTCGCGGATTCATCGAGCTGGGGGAGCACCGACTCAAGGCAGCCGAGCGCGGGGGCCGAAGCTGCGCGGTATTTTTTGCCGATCTGAACGGCATGAAGCTCATCAACGACGCGCTCGGCCACGAGGCGGGCGATCATGCGATCCGGACCGCTGCTCAGTGCCTGGTAAAAGTTTTTCGTGCCTCGGACATCGTATCGAGGCTGGGCGGCGACGAGTTTGCCGTTTTCGCCCCGGACTGCGACGAGATGGGCGTGACCGCCGCATGCGCAAGGCTCGAGCGCGAGATCGCCGACGTGAACGCCGCGTCGACGAATCGCTATCGGCTCTCGATCAGCACGGGCGCAGCCATTTGGACCAAAGGGGCTCCGCGCGATCTCTTCGCCCTGATGCAAGCCGCCGACGCCAACATGTACCAGGTAAAGCGGGCCCGGCGCGAGCGCGGATCGCTACGCGTGAGATAACGCCGGGTCGATGAGCTGCGTCGACAGGGTAGAATCAATACTCAGTCGGTACGAAGCCGGGGGAGTTTTTGGTTTCCATGAGGTCGTCGCCGAGTCCCATGACGATGATGCCTTGGCGCTCGATGTAGCGGACGAGGCTGGGCTCGAGGTAGAGCGACGCGAGGGCGCCGATGAGCTTGCGGTCTTGGTACTCGGGAAAGAAGCGGCGGGCGCCGCGCAGCATCTCGACGAACACCGGAACGTCTTCGGGGCGTAGCTTGCTTTTGGTTTCGTTGATGAGGAAATGTCCCGGCCACGCCGCAACGGCATCGAATTCCCGGCGTTCGCCGTTGGCAACGCGCAGCTCGCGGATGGCGAAACGTTCGAGCGGGTCTTCGTGGAGCCCGAACACGCGGGCAACCACCCGGGGGATGCTTGGTGCCACGATGTCTTCGACCACCGTCCCGAGCTTGCGGGCAATTTCTCCTTTCTCGCGATTCCACCTGACCTGCTCGGCTTTGTGTTCGGCTTTCTGCTCAGCGTTCTGCTCAGCTTGCGACGCTTGCCATGCTTTCTGCTCGGCTTCGCGTGCTTTCTGCTCGGCTTCGCGTGCTTTCTGCTCGGCTTCGCGTGTCTGTTGCTCTTGGTTGCGTCGCAGTTGCTCTTGCGCCTGCAGCGAACGCAATGTGTCGGCGAGCTGGGCCATGGCGCGTTCGACCTGAGAAATACGATGGTTGGACGAGCTCGTCATGACGCGTAAACTTAGCACGCGCCGTGCCATCGGTCGCTACGGTGCATTGGGGCAGTTGCGAGACCTTGCGGGGTGGCGCGCATGGCCATTCGAGGTGGCGGCCGCCGGCGCAATTCGCCACATCAAGATGATTCGCGAAGCGTAAAATAGAACGTCGCGCCCTCGCCCACCTTGCCTTCGGCCCAGATGCGCCCTCCGTGGCGACGAACGATACGTTGCACGGTGGCGAGCCCGATCCCGGTGCCTGGAAACTCGGTCACCGTATGAAGCCTTTGAAATGGCGCAAAAAGCTTGGTCGCGTGCGCCATGTCGAACCCCGCGCCGTTGTCGCGTAGAAAAAATGCGTCGCGGCCATCTCGTTTGGTACTTCCGAACTCGATGCGCGCGGCGGGCACGTTGCTCGTAAATTTCCGGGCATTGCCGATGAGGTTGTCGAAAAGCGAGTGCGCGAGATGAAGATCCATGTTGGCCCATAGATGCTCTTGCGCGACGATGCTCACGTTGCGGGGAGGCTCGGCCGCAGCAAGCTCCGCAGCAGTGGCCGAAAATAGCGCGGAGAGATCGACTTGCTCGGGTTTCCAGTCGTTCCTCGTCACGCGCGACAGCGAAAGAAGGGCGTCGATGAGAGCGGCCATCTTTCGTGCGTTGCTGCGGATCTCGTCCAGGCAATCACGACCGTCGGCGTCGAGCTTGTCTCCATAGCCGTCGAGAAGCACCTGCGCAAAGCCGTTCATCCCGCGCAAAGGCGCGCGCAGATCGTGGGCTACGGAGTAGCTGAATGCTTCGAGCTCGCGGCTCGCGGCCTCGGCGGTGTCTTTCGCGTGTGCCAGGGTTTGCTCGGCGCGCTTCCGATCGGTGATGTCTCGGATTGCGCTCGACAGGAGCTGACCCTTTTGCGTTTGCACAGGGCTCAAGGTGACCTCGATGGGGAGCTCGGTGCCGTTTTTGCGCATGCCATACAGCTCGAGCCCTGCTCCCATGGTGCGGACGCCCCCCTTGCGAAAATATTGAGCCTGAGGCGAGGGTTGATCGTATCCAAGGCGATTGGGGATGAGAAGCTCGATGGGCTTTCCGATCATTTCCTGGCGCGAATACCCAAAGAGCCTTTCGGCTTGACCGTTCACGAAGACGATCCCGCCCTCGTTGTCGACGATGACCACCGCGTCGGGAGCAGCGTCGAGCAGATCGCGGAACGTTGCCTCGGTCGCCCGCTCCTCGCGCATTTGTGCGATGGCGACCCGCGCGGCCTTCTGTTCGGTGAGATCGAGCACGAAGGAGATGCACTCCTGCCTGGGCCCCTCGAGCATCGCCGAGCCGAGGAGAACTGGCACGCGCTTCCCTCCCTTGCAGATGTATTCTTTTTCGCGAAGACGTCCGATCCCCGACGTCTTGAGCTGCTCGATGACGTCGCGATCGACGGCTCGCCACTCCTCGGGTGTCAAATCGTCCCATACGACCCGTCCCGAGAGTATCTCGTCGCGTGAATAGCCCAGCCACGCGAGCAGCGTGTCGTTGGCCTCGAGGATGCGCCCGGTCAAATCACCGACGACGACGCCGACGATCCCGGACTCCGACAAGCAAGCGAACCGCGCCTCGGATTCGTGCAGGGCCATCGTCGCTTTCTCGGCCACGTCGCGCGCTGCTCGCTCGGCGGCATACGAGCGCGCGTTGGCGATGGCGAGCGCCGCGTGCTCGGCCACGGTTTGGACGAAGGCCAGGTCGTCGTCGCTGTACGGGTGACCGGCGCCGCTCCGCAAAAGAGTGGCGACTCCAGCGACCTTGCC
>JBBSDY010000544.1:0-3738 GCA_038240245.1 Polyangiales bacterium | reverse complement strand
GGCGACCTCGTTCAGGTTCATGCCTTCGACGAATCGCAAGATGAACGCCGACCGCTCGTCAGCCTTGAACCGACCCATGGCGTCGTAGAACGATCGCACCGCTTCCATCGCCTCGGGAGTCAGCGGCGCACCCTCGAGCTCTTCGGCGTCTTCGGGTGCATGGGGAGGCCCCGCGCGTCGGCGCCGGCGGATCCATTCCTGGGCAGTAAACACGGTCATCCCCGTCAACCACGACTTGAGCGCGCTTGGGTTTTTGAGATGGCCGATGCGCTCGAGCGCTCGAACGAAGACATCGTGCAGCAAATCGGCGCGCTCGGGCTCGCCATAACCGAGCATCCTGGCCAGCACCTTCTGGACGTGACTTCCGTAGCGGTCGAACAGCGTGGACGGGGCACCGGGATCTCCATGGAGCAACGCATGCACGAGGGACGCGTCGTCCTGCACGGCGGGAACAAAAGGCACAACGGTGGCGCCCCGCTCGAGCACGGGCGATGCTGAGACGCCGGAACGGCCGTGATACTGCAATCTTCTGGAGTATATGTGATCGACCTTGCGAAAAGTTGTTCATCGTTGGCAACCCCGCGCGCCGACGAGGCATTATGATGGGCGCGTGACGCGCCTACTCGGCAAATGGGGGCCATGTCTTGCGGCCATGGGTGTGTCGGCGTGCGGTGTAAGTGTGGGTCAGCCCATCGGGGTAGGTCCGATGCCCGACGCCGGGGCCGATGCAGCGGATGCGCCGGCCGAGGCGCAGCGCGACCCGCTCACCGAAGGCCTCGTTGCCTACTGGAAGCTCGACGAGAAACGAGCGACGGACGTGGTCATCGACTCGTCGCAACGCGGACACAGCGGCATCGCTGTCAATGGTCCCGTTCCCTCCACCTCGCTTCCGCCGGTCGGATTTGCCGATTCTTCGAGTCGTACCTTCGACGGCGCCACGCAGTACGTGGTCATCGGCAACACCGACGAGATGGACTTCGAAGGGGAGATCACGATGGCCGCGTGGGTCAACATCGCCGCCGTCTCCGACGGCTGCCAGGTCATCGTCGCACACGGCTTCTGTAACGATCCGCCCGCCGAGGTTGCATTGAGGCTCGGCTCGGCTACCTGCGGATTGGAGGGCGCTCCGCACTCATGGGAAGTCGGCACATGGCAGGGAAGCAACCATCTGGCGCGGGCGCCTCTCTACGATCTCGACTTCAAGACCTGGATTCACATGGCCGGCGTCTACGACGGCCACACGTGGCATCTTTACCGGAACGGCGAAGAAATCGCCTCGCAAGATAGCGATCTGGGAGCCATTCGCGTCCAGTCCGACTGGGGGATTGGCGCAAAGCCGCCCAGCGTTCCGCCGTCCGCCGAACGTTTTTTCAACGGATCGATCGACGACGTGCGCATCTACCGGCGCGCGCTCAGCGCGGCTGAAGTCGCGGAGCTCTACCATCACTAGTCGGCGCCAGCATCTCCAGGGGCATCGATGGACGCGCTCGGTCGCGGCCGTGATGGCGTCCGTCGTCTTCGTCTTGCTACCCGGTCCTGCCCACGGCGAAGAGCGACACAAGATCCTCGTCTTGCTCGAGCAGACCAGCCCTGCTTTCTTGCCCAGGCTTCGCGCCGAGCTGGGATCGTCGGGGTTTGGCGTGGCCGTGGTCAAGCCCTCCACGTTTCCGCCGAGCCGCCCCGAGATCGAGCAGCTCGCGCAGCAAGAGGGTGCGACGGCGGGCCTTTCGTTGATCGAGGCCGGATCGGGCGTCGAGATCTGGGTCGTCGACCGCAGCACGGCCAAGACCGTCTTTCGCGAGGTGATCCTCGGTCTCTACGATCCGCGTGAGGCGCCCGAAGTCATCGCCATTCGCATGGTCGAGACGCTCCGTGCCACCCTCATGGAGGTCGAGCATCCTCGCGCGAGCACCGTCGAGTCTCCCGCAGCGGAGATCGACGTGCCGGGCAGCAACCGACCCGGCCGGTTCTCGCTCGCCGTGGGAGGCGGTCCCGGATGGAGCCCCGGCGGCGTGGGGATCACGGGTCATCTCGGGCTCTCGCTCATGTGGAGCGCGACGCCGCGCCTGCATTTCGGGATCGACGGATCGCTGAGCCCCAGTCGTGCCCGGGTCCGCGCTCCGGAAGGCGAAACGGCCGTGGGCCTCTACCTCGCCGGAGCATCCTTCGGTTTTTGCCTCACCGATCCCACGCTGCCGGTGCGACTTCGGTTGGGCGCCGGCGCGTGGGCGTCGGTCATGTCCTTGAGCGGCGAAGCCGCCTCGCCCTACGTCAACATGAAGGCGCAAATCGTCACCGTCGTTCCGCATCTCGATCTCGGTTTGCGCGTATCGTTGACGCACCGGCTCGGTCTCGGCTTCGGGGTGTCCGGTGGGCTCAGCGCGCCCTCGGCGTCGATTCACTTCGCGGGTCGCGAGGTCGCAACGTGGGGTCGTCCGCTCGTGCTGGGCAACCTCGCACTGGAGACGACGCTCGACTGACGATGGCCGATCAGTAAAACGAGATGTCGTCGAGATAAAACTGGTAGTCGACGTTGCCCGGGATGACAAACGTCAGGTTGACGATTTTGTTTTTGGCCAGCGGGATGGTCGTTGCGCTGGGGGCGAAGCTGCAGAACGGAATGGTGAGCTGCTTCCAGTCGACGGGAATGGTCACCGTCGTTTCATATTTGCCGCTGCAGGTTCCAGTGCACCCACCGCCGTTGGTCGACGCGACCACGTCGTAGGTGCCGACGTCGAACTTCGCGGACAGGGGCGCGCCGCTGGTCGACTTCGCCCAGAAGGTGACGCCTGTGTAGCTCGAAGCATCGACGCACTGGGCGACACCGACGCCGAGAGCGACGCCCCATCCCGTGAAGCCTTGACCCCCGAAGAACATGGCCTGCTGACTCGCGTCGCGCGCAGGCATGAGCTTGACGTTGTAGAAGCCCGCCCACGTGTTGGCGGGAGCAACCCACGTGCCTTCCTTGCCATCGCCGCTGACGAACCAGTGACCGGGCATGCCGTTGTCGGTGTCGCCGTGGGGGCCGTCGTTCTCCGGCGGACGAATCTCCATGTCGTCGATCATCGGTGCCGTGGCGACGAAGACGTTCTTGCAAGCGGGGGCGTTGGCAGGGGGGGCCATCGGTGTGGTGCTGCACGTTCCCATGCTGGCGCTGCCTGCCGCCCCCGTCGCGGCGCTGCCCGCGGCACCCACCATGGATCCTCCGGTGCCCGGGCTGCCGCCGATCTCCGACCCATCGCCAGCGCTTCCCGGTGCGCCACCGGTGCTCGTCGAGCCGCCGCTTGCCGACGTCGTGCTCTGCGATCCATCTCCGCCCGCGCCGACGGCATCGTTGCCGCCGGCGGAGCCCGTCGCGTCGTTGGTGTGGGACGACTCGTTGGAAGCGGAGCACGCGCTCACGCCCATCGCCGTCAAGAGAGTCCAAAGTCCGAGGTTGCGACTGCCCATTGTCGGTGTTCTCCTAAAGGCCAAGTCTACGCGATGGCGGCACCGCCCGTAGCTGCGCCCGCGCGCTTGCTACTTTGACGCTTCGGTGCCCGCTATTCCATAGAGAGCTTGCGCAGATTTCCTTTGAGATTCGCAGGGATTCCACGCCCCGGCTATCCCTTCGATGGATTCCTCCAGTGCAGATGGATTCGGGGCCGGAGTTGGTCAAAGGGAGGGATTGCAAAAAGCTCGGCGGGCCGTTTGCTATCGTCACGAGATCATGGCCACGTCCCGCATACCTCCATCGGG
>JBBSDY010000543.1:0-3738 GCA_038240245.1 Polyangiales bacterium | reverse complement strand
CCTTCTGCCGACAAGCAGCCCCGGCTAAGCCCCCTGATGCGCGCTTTTTGCGCTAGTGTCAGCCGTCCCGGACGCGCCATTTACTTGCCCGGCGTTCGTGACTACGTCTCGAAGATCGGCGAGCGGCGTCCCGTCGACGACGACGGCGCTCATCCGCTTGGGCGGATCAGGTGCCAGATGATTGTGGACTTGAAAGATTCGGGGGTACCCGAGAACCGACGCCAATACCGTGCCACGGGGCTCGTCTTCGCTGCCGCGAGCGAGCGCGACGCCGCACACGACGAGAAAGACCGCCGCCCCGCACTCCCGCAAGATCGCGGTGAACCGGGCGAGCTGGGGGCCGGCCGACGGGGCACCCGAGGATGCCGACTTGACCCTGGGAACGCCGCACGCTTCATAGCCGAGCCACACCGAGATGCTCGCGCGATTCTTGGCCACCACGGCGTAGATGCGGTCGGCGAGACGCGCCACCGGACCACGTCGCAGCACCCAGGCGAAGGGAGCGCCCAGCGGCAGAGATGCAACGATGGCCGCCAACGCTCGCGACTGGGTGGAAATCTCGCCCGTCTTTTCGTCCACCGTGACGGCGGTGTCCATCGATACGGCACGCACCTCGCCGGGCGCGGTCTCCGACGATCCGGGCTGGAACGATAGCCGCGACAGGACGTCGAGGCGCACGAGCATCCGACAAACCATGAGGCACATGCCGCAGTCGGCGTCGAAGTACACGCTCAAGGTCCGCTTGCGAGCCTGGTACCAGCGCGCCATGCAAGCCCAGTCGCCAGACGAGACGAGAAGCGGGACGCCGGCGAGCATCACCGCGTCGTAGGATCTGTCGTCGAAGAGGGACCGGCTCGCGATGTGGAACAAGATCAACGCAACGATCGCGGTTCGGCGAGCGATCACCAACGGAATGAGCACGAGCACACCGAGCACCATCTCGCTGTACCGGTACGCCACCGCCGCCAGCTTCAAGCCGTCTGCGGACACGTGGGCTGCGACCCAGGTTCCCAGACTGGTGACCCCCGCGCCTTGGCGCAGGGCATAATAAAGGGCCGTCCCGTCGCGCCAGGTCGATCCGCTTTGATGAAGCCCGGTGAAAAAATGCATCACCGCGAGCTGAAGGATCATGCCGAGCACGGCGATCGAGGTGATGGAGTGGGAAGCGGGCTCGCGGTGGTTGAGCTCCTCGGGCGATCGCTCGCGCTTACTGACCAACGACCGCCCCAGGCCATCGATCGAAAAGCGCGCGCCGAGGGGAAGGAAGAGCGACCAGGCCATCCAGATGTGCAGGGGCACATCGGAGGGAAGCTCTGCCATGAGGTTGCGGGCATGCAGGCTCGTCACACAGACGAACGACAGCACATGAAACAACCGCGTCCGGTATCCCACCAAAAAGAGCAGGTAAACGACGAGCGTCGCCAGGAAGGCCACCGTGACGTCGCGCGGTGACGAGAACGTGAAGTAGAGCGAAAACTGGTGGGGCGAGAGCGGCCTGAACAAGGCGAAGTGATTGGTGAGCACCCCGTCGTTGGAGTAGAGGCTCTCGACCTGGCCCAGCCGCAAAAGCAGGTCGCAGACGAGCAGCACGCCCAGGTAGACACGCAGCAGGGCGAGGCTTCGCAGGTCCGCCGAAAGGAAGCGTCGCACGGCCGATACCTACCGCACAGACCCGAGGGGGAGCAAGTCGGCGAACAGGCTTGCGGTAGGGCCGGGTTCTTGGGAAAAGGGTAAAATGAAAGCCATCATCCTCGCTGCGGGGTACGCGACCCGCCTGCAGCCGCTCACGCTCACCCTGGCCAAGCCCCTGCTGCCACTCGCGGGGCGCCCGATCGTCGACTACATCTACGACAAGATCGCCGAGGTCAAAGAGGTCGATGCCGTCCACGTGGTGACGAACCACAAGTTTGCCGCGGGGTTCGAGGCGTGGGCCAAGGGGCACCCCGGGCGTCTTGCCATCCACGTCCACGACGACGGCACGCTCGACAATGCCGATCGACTGGGCGCCATCGGCGACATTCGTTTCACCGTCGAGAAGGCCAAGCTACAGGGCGAGGATCTGCTGATCAGCGCCGGCGACAATCTCTCCGACTATAGCCTGAACGACATGGTCCAGTACTGGGAGACCAAGGGCGAATCCGGTGCCATCGCGCTCTACCAGTGTCCGGACATGAATCTCGTCAAGCAATACAGCATCGTCGAGCTCGACCCTACCGACCGGCTCACGTCGTTCATCGAAAAACCCCAAAATCCCACCACCAACCTGGTGGGCACGGCGACGTACCTCTACCACCGCAACGTGGTGCCAATGCTGAACCAGTACCTCGCCGAGGGCAATTCGCCGGACCAACCCGGCAACCTCGTGGCGTGGCTCCACAAGCGCGTCCCGGTGTACGGCTATCGCTTCACGGGTGGATGGTTCGACATCGGCAACCACCAGGAGCTCTTCACCGCCGACAACTTGATGCGCGAGCGACGCGGCATGCCGAAGCGCGCCGAATATAGCCCGACCTAGCCTTAGCCTTCTTCGGGCGGAGGGCCGCCGGTGCGGGCGACGTCGTCGGGCTTGATCTTGTCGACGTTCATTCCGCGGGCGCGCTTGGTCATCGAGGCAAAGAGCTGGTCCATGGGGGGAAGGTCGCCCTTGATGAAGCGAATGGGGTTCACCCGGGCAACGACGAAGGTCTTGAGGTAAGGGCTCTTGAAGCCCTTGGCCTTGAGCTTCTCGACGACCTCGCCGACGGCGTCGTCGAAGTCGAGCACGAGCCCAGCCCGCCGCTCACGTTCGGGGACGCCCGCCTTCACGCGACTGTCCTGCCACCCGTCCACCTTGCGAAGGATCGGAAAGTAGGCGCCGCCCGAAAGGCGGGGGCGCTTCTCGTAACCGAAACCCAGGGTGATGAGCGCGGGCTCTTCGAACTCGAGGCCGTAGGCTTCTTCCTTGTCGCCATCGAGCCGCGCGAGCTCGCGGTAGAGACGCACCACCTCGATGGCCTTCTCGCGCAGGTTGTAGGCCTTCTCGATGTTGAGCGCGAGAATCTGGTAGGCCACGGTGGCCTCGGGAACGAGCAGGGCGATCGCCGTTTTGGCGCCCAGCTCTTTCAGCGCGGTGAGACGGTGGTTGCCGTTGGGCGTGAGATAGCGCCCCGTCTCGTCGTCGTGAACGACGATGAGCGGATCCAAAAAGCGCTTGGTCTTGTCCATCGCCACGGTGAGCTTGCGAACGTGCGCGTCGGACACCTCGCGCTGGTAGGGCGTCGGCTCGATCTTCTCGACGGGCAACGCCACCAGCATGAGCGCGTGACCGCCGAGCGGCTCGCGGTACGACGCGAGCACCGCTCCGCCATCCTTCACCACCCATTCGGCGAGAGCGGCGAGCTCGGACGAAGGCTCGGTGATGGAGATCTCGGGAGCGGTGAGCTGGGTGGGCTCGAGCTTGACGCCCCTGCGCTTCTTCGTTCCGGCCGATTTGGCTGCGGCTTTGGCTTTTCCCACGGCCGTGGCTTTATCATCGCCCCGGGTCGCGCGCACCACGAAACGAGGCGTCCCCGGCGGCGCTCGGCACCCCGAGGTTTGTTAGGATGGCCAGCCTGGACGAGGACCCAAAACAAGGCGTGAAGGAAAGCGCAGCCAGCGACATGAGCTTGGAGATGAACGCCAGAACCACCCGCAGCCACATCCTCCTACTCGCGGCTTTTGTCGCGTCCGCCTGTGCCACCTCGCCCGCTGCGCGATCGG
>JBBSDY010000542.1:0-3739 GCA_038240245.1 Polyangiales bacterium | reverse complement strand
TCCGAGCCCAATCGCGGCGATCCCGGTACCGCCCGCGACAAGGGCCCAGGTTCGGTTGCTTCGCTTGGCGGTTGGGGCGGCGTCCGCCGGTGTGGACGCAGACTCGCTTTTCGGAGCCGCGGCCTCCGGCGCGAGCGCGGGCACATCGACCTGGACCTCCTTGTCGGTCGCCTTCACCTCGATTGACGTCGACCATCGCTGGCGCCCCACTGCCGTAGCTTGGAGCGTGTGCACGCCGGGATCGATGGGCATGGCCGATCCCCACATGGCAGGGTCGATTCTGGTTTGATCGCGAACGATTTCGAGCGCCGGTGCCGACGCAGTGCTCGGCGCGACCTGAATCTTGAGGCGGACCAACCTGGGCTCGAGGGCGATCGACCGATCGAGAGCGATGCGCTCGCGTTTCGCGTCGCCGGTGGTGCGTGCCATGGAGGCTGCCTCGCGAAACTGCACCCAAGCGCTCGCCGTCTTGCCGAGCTGCTCGGAGCAATTCGCGACGTTGAGAAGCGTCCCAGGCGCGGGGTCGAGTCGCTCGCTCGCCGCGAACTTTTCGCACGCCGCTTGGACGTTGCCTTGCGAGGACAGCTTGCGCGCTTCGTTGAAGAGCGTCTCGGCGGCCGCCTTGTCGGGCGCGCCCTGGGCGCGAGCAGGTCGCGCAACCGCGAAGCAAAGGCCGACTGCGAAGAATGCGCGGGTCAACGTGTCACTCATGGCGAACCTCATCGACGGGAATCGAAGCCGTCATCGGTGTTGGTTGTGTTGGGCGCGGCAGAGGCACGCGACGGACTCCCAGCCGCCGCGCGAGATCGAGGCGGCGCGCCAGCGTCGGCCGCTTTGATCGGTTTCGCAGTCGGGCGGCTCAGGGTCGCCCCCGGCTCGGTTTTCGATGCGTGATCGGGAGCCACCGTCTCGACGTTCGCGGCAGGCAACGTCGAAGGCGCGATTGCCACCGCGGGGCTTGGCTGGGACGAGGCAGCGGGTCCCGGCGAGGCTAGAACCTGGGTCGGCGGCGCAAGCGTGGATGTGGAGCGGGCCTGAAACGCCAGCGCAACACCGACGACAGCGATCCCGGCGCCAGCCGCTGCGAGCCACCACGTGCTCTGGCGTTTTGGAATGCCGAGGGGCACCTCGGCGTCGGAAGCCGCAGCGGGTAGGGACGATCCCGAGGGGTCGGCGGGCGCAAGGTCACCGGTGGACAGGACCATCGAGATCCGCTCGACGGACAGGTACGCCCGGTGCCCTCCGAAAGGAGCGAGCGCTTCGGCCAGCGCAGCAATGTGCGGATAGCGAAGGGCAGCTTTTTTTTGGAGGCACCTCATGACAACTGCTTCGATGCCCGGCGGGAGATCGGGGCGGAGCTGGCGTAGCGGGATGGGCGGCTCGTCGAGAATCTTGGCGCAGAGCTGGGGAAGACTGTCCGCCTCGAAAGGCATCTTCCCCGCGAGAAGCTCGAACAAGATGATTCCTAACGCCCAGATATCCGAGGGGACATTCACCTCGCGCGAAGCCCTCATCTGTTCGGGCGACATGTAGAGGGGCGAGCCGATGACGGTGGAGGTGCGCGTGGCGTTCATCTCCTCGCCGCGCATGATCTTCGAAATGCCAAAGTCGAGGACCTTGACGATCGTGCCGCGGTCCGCCCTCTTGGCCAAAAACAGGTTCGCAGGTTTCAGATCGCGATGAATGATGCCGAGTGAATGCGCTTCGGCCAGGGCTTCGCATGCTTGCAGCACGTACGTGACCGCTTCGCCCAGTGGAAGCCCGCCCGGCCGGACCTCGAGCAGCGCCGAGAGATCCGTTCCCTCGAGGTACTCCATGACGATGTAGGGGGAGCCGTCTTCCAACGTCCCCACGTCCATGATGCGGGTGATGTGCTCGCTGCGCAGGCGCGCCGCGGCTCGCGCTTCGCGCAAGAACCGGTCGACCGCCTCGCCCGACTGAACCGCCTCGGGCAGAAGGAGCTTGATCGCCACGAGCTCGCCGAGTGCGACGTGCTGGGCGGCGAAGACGACTCCCATTCCCCCCATGCCGAGAACGCGCTCGACTCGGTACTTGCCGACCAGGACATCGCCTGGGCGAACCGGGCTCTTGGAAGCATCGGCTGGTTCGGGAGCATCGCCTTTCATCATTTCGCGAGGACCCATCAGCAACGGTCGTGCCGACGGCATTTTCTTCGGTCAACACCTGGCCCGGGCCGGGGAGCCTCGAACGACGCAAGCCAGCGGCCGTCGGCCCCCCCCCCGGTGACACGCCGCTGTGGCAGGCGCTGTGGCGCCCCGGCAGAGTCTCACCTTGCTGCGTACCGCCAAGACGGGTCGGTGCTTTTTACTGGGGTGCACGAGGATGTCTTGGTCTGTCGCGCTGCAGACGGACGCACTGAATCATCGCCACGACTGGGCGGAGCCGCCC
The DNA here is from genome assembly GCA_038240245.1 of Polyangiales bacterium. GTDB lineage: Bacteria > Myxococcota_A > Polyangia > Polyangiales > Polyangiaceae > DASWDH01. The sequence continues at coordinate 1,330 of JBBSDY010000542.1, read as the reverse complement.
TTTCTATACAGCGTCAACTACGAACATCGACTCCTGCCCGAGCTCGGTCTTCGCATTGGAACAGGAGTCGTGTCCTTCTGCCTCTTCGGGAAAGTGCGAGACAATAGCGATATTCCCTCTCTCGCTGTGGGCCATCCTCGGCGGACCGAACCACCACGTCGAGTTGCGAGGTGGGGTGACGCTCACGCCCTTTCCCGACGGCGTGGCTGCCCATTCCAAGTAGAACTGTCGTACGTCCGTGGCGATGAAGGTCCTAGCTCTCATTCCAAGATGGTTCGCGCCGGTGATCCTCGCCGCGTGTCTCCACTGCGGGGGCAAGGCCACCGGCCCAAGCGGCAACGTCACGGGCCCAAGCGGCGATGCTGCGCGCACCGGTGCAAGTGGGGACGAGTTCCGAAACGGCGAGCCGACGGTCCTCTGCTCGCCACCTCCATTCCTCGACGGCTCGACTCCCGATCCTCGTTGGATCTCTTACCCTCTCTTTGGACTGGGATAGGCGAAGGACGAACGACCGCGCGAGAACCGGGCGCCAAGTACTCAAGGCCTAGGTAGCTCCAAGGACATTCGACGAGACTTGGTTGCCGACGATCACGCCAGCTTGGCCTTGATCACGATCTCGGGTACCGCGGCGAGAGCCTTGGAGATGGGGCAGTTTGCTTTCGAGAATGCGACCTTCTCGTTGAACGTCTCCAGGTCCATACCGGGCACGACGGCGACTGTGTCGAGCTCGATCTTGGTGACGGTCGGCCCCGCGCCGAGGTGCACGGTTGCGTTGGTGTCGATGCTGGTCGGCGGTTTGCCCGCGTTGGTGAGCTGCGCCGCCAGAAACATCGAGAAGCAGCCGGCGTGAGCGGCACCGATCAGCTCTTCCGGGTTCGTGCCCTGCGTTCCGCCCTCGAAACGCGATACGAATGTAAACGGTGCTTTGAAGGCTCCATTGCCACCGGCGACGCTGCCAGAGCCTTCCTTGAGGGTGCCCTTCCACTGTGCGGATGCTTTCGAAATGGCCATTTGAATCGACTCCTTCGTGCGTTGGGCCGAGCGATGTACCTCCGAGGGGCCCCGGCGACAACCGGATTCCTTTCGAGAGCCTCAGGATCGCCACGCTGCTCGCGAATCGCCTACTCCGACAGAGTGGACGGGCCGAAGCGGTGACTTACGGAAGGCGCTCTTCGACGCGTGCGGGAAGGACGCAACGTGCTCGGCGAAGCTCGGAGCCGATCCGTGGGCGAAGCTCGACGCCGTTCAGAAGAAGCTGGGGACCTGCCCTTGGACCTGCCCTTGTCTTACGAGCGCAAACCTCGCTCTCGACGATTACAAATACCTGTTC
>JBBSDY010000541.1:0-3742 GCA_038240245.1 Polyangiales bacterium | reverse complement strand
TTCCTCGCCGGTCGTTCGTTGCCGTGCGCGAGGCACTGGGGCTGCCTCCCCTCGCGCCATGGCCGACGGCAGACGAGCGCTCGATCCTGCCAGCTTTTGCCGAGCTGGTGGCTCCTGTTCCAGATTCGGGGTGAGTCGAGGGGGTTGCGGTCGGTCCGAAGCCGCGCCGTCTCTAAGGATGGGCGAGCACCTCCGGAAGAAGCGACCGCTCGCGGAGGTATTGCACGAGATGCTCCGACCGGGTTTCTGCATCGGCCCAGCCCACATACCCGTCGGGTCGAACGAGATAGGCTGCGTTGCGCGCCAGGCCCGCGCGCTCGGCTGATTCTTGCCAGGGAAATACGTGCAGCTCGAGTCGCAGCGCTTCGAGCTGCGCTCGAAACGCCGTGACGACTTCACCGTGCACGTGCACCTGCCACGCCAGTGACGACAGCGGCTCGAAGTTGTCGTGACCGTCGGCCCCTTGCACCCAGGGCAACCGATCTCCGGCGTGAACCTTGCCCGCGCTCCCCTCGCTGAGGTGGCTCGACCGGTAGGCGATTCGCGTCTGCGAAACGGTGCGAAACGCCCAGCGACGCGTGTAAGGACGCTCGAGCAACGTCGCCAGCACGTGGGGAGCCACCCTGGTGCGAACCTGCCTGGCGATGGTGCCTGCGCTCGTCACGAACTGAAAAACACGGTCAGTCGTCTTGACGAGCTTTCGCGCGAAGGCGATGCGCTCGGGCTCGTAGGTGTCGAGCAGCGCGGGCGAGGCCTGCCGATGGAGAACAGCGGCGAGCTTCCAGGCCAGGTTCACCGCGTCGCCGATTCCGGTGTTCATCCCCTGCCCTCCCACCGGGCTGTGGACATGAGCAGCGTCGCCGAGAAGAAACACCCGACCCTCGCGAAACCGCGCCGCGACCCGGTGATGCACGTGGTAGGTCGAGAACCAGTTGACGCGCTCGACGTCGATATGGAGTCGCTCGAGAACGCTCGCGCTCACGTCCGTCCAGCGCAAGGCATCCCGACGGGCAACGGCGTCCTCGCGAACGGTACCGATCAATCGGACGCGCCCCTTTTCGGCGAGCGGAAAAAGGCCGAGAAAGTCCGCGTCGTCGAGCGCGATGTGAAGCTCGCCGTTCACCAGCGGGCCCTTGGCATCCACGTCGGCAACATAGAAGAGGTGGGCGTAGGTTCCGCCAGCGAAAGGGATCTGGAGTGTCTCGCGGACCGTCGAGCGCGCGCCGTCGCAACCGGCCACGAATGCGGCCTGGCATTCGCTGACGTCGCCATGGGCGTCGCGCAGCCGTACCACGGCATCGGCGGCGCGGTCCTCGACGCCCACCAGTGTGGTGGAGCGCTCCACGCGAACGCCCTCTCGCTCGAGCCACTCGATCAAGAGCTTCTCGTGCTCGTCTTGGGGAAACATGAGCATGAAAGGATAAGGGCTGACGCCCTTTGCCATTTCGCCAAGCTTGACGTGCGCCACCGGCTCGGCGCGGATCCAGAGGTTGACGGCGGCGAGCTGGAGACCGCGCTCGATGACCGTCTGGGCGAGCCCGACCTGACGGTACAGCTCCAGCGTCCGCGGCACGACCGCGATGGCGCGCGACGTCGTGCCGGGCTGCGCCGCCCGATCGATGATCCGAACGCGCACGCCTTGCCGAACGAGCCATAGTGCCAACACGAGGCCGGTCGGACCGGCGCCGACGACGAAGACATCCGTGGATTCCATACGCAGAGCATGGACCACCACGTGGCGGTCATCCAGAGTTTCGCGCGAAATGCTACGATGCGCTCTCGCTGATGCCGTTGCAGGTTCGTCACGAAGTGTGGCCAATGCGCTCTGGATTGCGCTCGCCAACGCAGAGCACGGGGGCGTGGCCATGAGCGGCCATGGCATTCGCGCGACGACGATTTCGGCGGGCGCCATGGCGTTCGATACCGATGTCGCCGGCGACGGAGCTCCGCTCGCGCTCTTTCTCCATGGCTTTCCCGAGACGAAATTCTCGTGGCGCCACCAGCTCCCTTTCTTCGCGCAACGCGGGTTCACGGCATGGGCGCCCAACCTCCGCGGCTACGGCGACACGACCGCGCCGCGCTCGTGGAAGGACTACCATCTCGACTGCCTGCTCGACGACGTTGCCGCGTTGATCGACGAGGCGCACGCGCAGGGGCATGGTCCGGTCACCCTCGTGGCGCACGACTGGGGAGGGTTCATCGCCTGGTTCTTCGCGATGCGGCGGGTGCGCCCGCTCGCGCAGCTCATCGTGATGAACTTGCCGCACCCTCGACGCATCGTCGAGAGCCTCCGGACGTGGGCCCAGCTACGGCGATTTTCTTATCTGTTCTTCTTTCAGGTTCCGTGGATCTCCGAGTGGCTCATGACCCGCGACGACGGCGGCGCAGTCGCTCGGGCGATTCTCGGCACGGTCCGGGATCGAGCGCGCTTTCCGCCCGAGGTGATCGACCACTACCGCCGTCATGCGATCGGCAAGGGCAGAATGCGCGCGATGCTCTCGTACTACCGTGCACTTTTCTGGGACGCATCGCTCCGGCGCGAGGCGGTCGCGGCCCCGCCGGTCATCGTACCGACGCTCATGCTCTGGGGTGAAGAGGACGATTTTCTCGGAATGGAGCTTACGCGCGACACCGACCAGTTGGTCCACGAGCTCACCATCCGCTATTTTCCGGGTGTCTCGCACTGGCTTCAACAAGAGGCCCCCGACCTCGTCAACGCGGCGATGGGCGAATGGCTGGATGCTCGTGGTTGATCGGGTGCCGGTCGTACCGGGCGATTCGCTCTTCGAGGGAAATGCCGCTTCGCTCGGGGCCGACGGTCTCGCCTTCTACGAAGGCTGCGAGGCCGTGGTCCCCATCGTCCATACTATTCGAATCCAAATGTGAGCGTCGCGCCTGCGCACCACGCGCTTCCTCGCGCGCTCAGCGCCGTGATCGCCGATCCCGTGTCGATGACGGTCGATGGCCACTCCGAGAGCTGCGCCTGCATGTCGGCGCGAACCACCTCGGGCAACCAGGGCGCAACGTGCCGCCACGAGAGACCCGTACCGAACGAAACGATGTGGCGGTCCGCGTCGATGAAGGCCGAGGCCGGTTGCTGGCGGGGAGCGGGCGATTTTTCGAAGGCGTAGCCCACGCGCAAGTCCAGACCGACGCGAGGGCCGATGCGCATCTCGTATTGCAGTCCCAGGCGCGGGACCAGACGATCGCCGAAATCGGGCGCGGCCAGCGGCGCGGCCGCAGCACTGCCTGGCAAGTTGATGGGAAGGCCGGCCGGCACCTTCGCGTCCAGCGTCGTGGCCGACGAGCTGACGGGGCTCGGGTAGCGCGACCACTGTTGCCAGGCAAGATCCACGTTGGCGCGCAGACCGGGTGCGGGTCGGATGCTCGTCCCGACCACGATCTGCCGCGGGAGAAATGCGGTGACCGTCATCGTCTCGAAGGTGTAGGCGACCGGTATCCGAAAGAAGCGCGCGTCGACGTTTCCCGCGAGGGTGCCGGCGATGCGTTGCTCGATCCGGGCTTCGCCCCGGTACACGAGCGCGAGCGACAACCAGTCCGAGGGCATCAGCGTCGCGCCGAGCATGGGGAATCGCACCGACGTGAGATCGGCGTCGACCTGGTGCCGGAGCGTGGCGTCGTACTCAGAGCCCTTGCCGTCGGAGAGCGGTACGGTGCCCGTCACACCGAAGCCGCCGTGCGTGGCGGCGAGAAAGCCGATGCCGCCGCCGATCGCCAGCTC
>JBBSDY010000540.1:0-3754 GCA_038240245.1 Polyangiales bacterium | reverse complement strand
GATCCCTCCGGTACGTAACGGCGAGACCAACTCCCCAGATGGCTCGTGCCTCGGGAGCGCAGGGCTCACGACGCCTGAAGCGCACGCTTCCACGAAGGTCGCTCCCGAACGTTGGCCCACCAGGCCCCGAGACGTGGAAGGTTGCCGATCAGACGCTCTGCGCCGATGATGGGCAGGCTGGCCACGTAGGGCATGAGCGAGATGTCGGCCAGCGAGAACGTGTCGCTGGCAAGGTACGTGCGACCGTCCAGAGCCCGATCGATGATCCCGAGCGAACGCGCGAGCGCGGTCTCTGCGGCGTTCACGACGCTGGCGTCCGGCGCCAGACCCTCGCCCTTTCGCACGATGCGCTCGAGGGCGAGTGTCCGCGTGTGGGGCGCCACGTACGACTGATCGACGCTGAGCCACTGGTTCATGCGCGCGACGTCCATCGGGGACGCTGGCGTGAGCGGCGTGCCGACCAAGCGTGCGTCGAGGTAGCGGATGATGGCCCGCGATTCGAGCAGCACGAACCCTTCGTCGTCGAGCACGGGAATGACGCCAAACGGATGGCGCGCGAGATGAGCGTCCTTCTTGTGCTCGCCCGTGAACAGATCCACCGGGAAGAACGCTGCCTGATGCCCTTTTTCGGCAAGCGTTACGAGAACTTTGCGCGTACACGAGCTGAGCGGATGTCCGTAGAGTTTCATGGCCAAATCCTCCGACCCAAAGAGAGCCGGCAGCGCTAGCGGAGGATTCGCGAAATCGACCGTGCCCCCGAAGTTCGTCGCGGCTCGTCGGCCAGGGACTGCAAAAGCCGACGTTTTACCTCGGTGCGGGCGCGGTGAAGGCGTGACTTCAACGCCTCGACCGAAATCCCCAGCGCGGCGGCGGCGTCGCTGGCGCTTTCGCCCAGGACGTCACGCCTGAGCAGCACATCGCGCATCGAAGGCTCGATCTCGCTGAAGATGACCGAGATGAGGCGGCGGAGCTGTCGATCGACCAGCTGCTCTTCGGGGTTGGGTCCCTCGAGCGAGAGCTCGGCGCCGTCATCGAGCGAAAGGGCATGGCGCACCGAGCGGCGCGCCAGCCGGACGCAGTGGGTGCGCACGGCAAGGAAGAGCCACCGGGAGAGTGCGGCCACCTCGCGAAGCGAGGCAATGTAGCGAGAGAGCGCGAGCAACGCCTCTTGCGTGGCGTCCTCGGCGTCCTCGGGCGAGATGCACAGGCGCATCGCGTAACGCACGATCTGCGCCCTGTGCTCGCGCATCAGCTCCTCGAGCGCGACGGCATCGCCCGCGCGGGCAGCGTCGATGCGGCCGGTCGTCATGGCGCGCCCATTGTGCGATACCGGCGCGGGCGGTTCAACAGGGTGAAGATGGGCCCGCGTCAGTCGTCCGAGAAGGACCCGCGGGGTCGGCGCACCGCGGTGTTATCTGGCGCCGCCACTTGCTTGTCATCCATGACATTCTCTGTCTCGGGTCTTGCGTGTCGCCGGTCCCATGTTGTCGACGTTTGGTAACGTGATTTCGAGCGTAGGCGCGGACCGTGGCCGGTGCAACGGAGCATGGTGGCTCCTCGCTTGACATGTCGGGTCACGATCGATATTAACCCAAAAGGGTGAATGATGAGCAGCCTCGACGACACGCTGACGGCGCTTGCCCATCCGACGAGAAGGGCCATTCTCGAACGCCTGACACGGGGCGAGGCCCGGGTCACGGCCATTGCCGGACCGTTTCACATTTCACTCAACTCGATCTCGAAGCACATCCGCATGCTCGAGCGCGCCCAGCTCGTGCGGCGCCGCCGCGTGGGGCGCGAGCACTTTCTCTCGTGCAACCGCAAGCCTCTCGACGCGGTTGCGATCTGGGTCGAATCGCAGCGTGCGCGGTGGGAGACAGCATTCGATCGGCTCGCCAAGGCCGTGGAGGAGTGATCATGCCGACCGCGACACATTCCGATGTCCCCACGGTGACCATCGAACGAACGTTCAAGGCCCCCATAGAGAAAGTATGGGCGATGTGGACTACGAAAGAGGGTCTCGAGAAATGGTACTGGCCCGAGCCCCTCGTGGGCAAGGTCAAGCATCTCGACGTGCGGGTCGGCGGTGGTTACGAGATCACCGCCGAAGGTCTCGCCCACTCGTCGCGCGGTACTTACACCGATGTCATGCCCTGCGAGCGGCTCGGGATCCGCGCGGCGATCGATTTCCTTCCCGACACGGCTCCCTACGAGCGCATCGACTCGATCTTGCTCCAGGCCGTACCGGCTGGCACGAAGATGACCTTCACGTGCACGCAGATGCATTCTGCCCACTGGCAGAAGCTGGCCATGGCGGGTTGGACGAGCTCACTCGACAAGCTGGCGAGAGCGCTCGAGGTCTCGTCATGACCAAAGCCAACGGTGGTGCGCCCCCCCGCATCGGCCAGGTTGTCTCCCGAGACGGGACGACCATCGTCTACGAGCAGCGAGGTTCGGGCCAGCCTCTCATCTTGGTCGACGGCGCCTTCTGTCATCGAGGCTTTGGACCGATGCCCAAGCTGGCCCCGCTGTTGGCGCAGCACTTTCGCGTCACCTCGTACGATCGCCGCGGTCGAGGCGCCAGCGGTGATACACCGCCCTACGCCGTCGAGCACGAGATCGAGGACCTCCAGGCTCTTCTCGAAGAGGCGGGCGGGTCCGCGTTCTTGTACGGCGCTTCATCGGGGGCGATGCTCGGCATCCGCGCAGCAGCGTCGGGTCTCGCCTTCGAGCGGATCGCGATCTACGAGCCGCCGCTCGCCCTTGCCGGCAGTCCGCCACCTCTCCCACCCGATCGCGTGGCGGAGATCATTCAGATGGTGCGCGAAGGTCGACGCGGAGACGCGGTCAAGACGTTCATGCGGATGGTCGGCGTACCTGCCATCGCCTTGCCCATGATGCGCATCATGCCCGGTGTCTGGTCCAAGCTCACGGCCGCGGTCCATACGCTGCCTTACGACTTTGCCATTCAGGGAGACACCAGCGGAGGCAAGCCGCTGCCCCCCGAGCTGGGGCAGGCGATGGCGTCAATCCATGTACCCACGCTCGTTGGCGTGGGCGGCAAGAGTCCGCCCTACTTGCATCACGCCGCGAAGACCGTGGCGAGCGCGATACCGGGCGCAACGTCACGCGTCGTCGCCGGCCAAACGCACAACGTCTCCGAAAAGGCGATCGCCCCCGTGCTGGTGGAGTTCTTTACGAGCTAGCGCCGCGGCAGAACGCCGAAGCAAGAACCGGATCGAGGATGCCCGAACTCTGGTACCGTGCGCCGCATGAAACGGCTGCTCGCGGTCTGCGCCCTCTCGGGGGTGAGCATCTTCATCGGGTGCGTCAAGGAGCAGTGCCCCGTACAAGCCAGTGACGCGCGGAACCTCTGCAGCAACGGCATACCGAACTTCCAGTTGGTCCCAGGATCGGAATCCAACGGTCATGCCATCTACCGCGGTGGCCAGCCGACCGAGCCGGGTTGGGCCTACTTGCATACGCTCGGGGTAACGACAGACGTCAAGCTCAATGACGCGCACGCCGAGAGCGTGGGTCAAGGGATGGACGATCCGGCGACTCGACTTGGCATGAGAGTCGTCGACGCCTCCATTCCTCCTCGCGATTTCGGCCTGAGCTTCCGTAGTCTGCAGCAAGTAATCGAAGATCTTCCGGAGGACCAGGTGGGGCGCGCCATCGCGACGCTGGCGAGCGTCGGGAACGGCAGCGTCTATGTGCACTGCACCCACGGCCGAGATCGCACGGGGCTCAT
>JBBSDY010000539.1:0-3773 GCA_038240245.1 Polyangiales bacterium | reverse complement strand
CTTGTCGACCGCCTTGGCGAAGAGCTCGCGCGGCAGCGACCACGAGGGAAGCGCCATGTCGAGATCGAGCTGCCGGCAGCGCAAGAACGCTGCGGTGGCTCCCTTGGAGTCACCGCGCTCGTCGCGCACGAGTCCGAGGTAGTAGTGGGCCTCGGCGTGGTTGGGCTCGCGCACGCTGGCCTCTTCGATGAGGCCCGTCGCCCGGTCGATGTCGCCGATCTCGTAGTACGCGCGCCCGATCAAAAAGGCGTGGTTGGCGTTCTTGTAAGGCTCGTCCGGAACGCGTCCGATGACCGCCGCGGCCTCTTTGGCGTCGCCCTTGCCGAGCAGTGCGTCGAACTTCAAGAGCAGCGCGTCGATGACCTCTTCGTCGGTTTCGGCCAGATCGAGGGCCTGGTCGCACATCTCGATGGCCTCGTCGAACTCGCCCAGCGGATGAATGTAGACCTCGGCCGCGTTCAGCATTGCCTCGAGGTAAGTTTCGTCGAGAGCGATGGCTTGACGGTAGCTCTCGATGGCGTCGCTCGTCTCACCCTCGAGGGCCGCAACGTAGCCGAGCAGGTTGTAGGCCTCGGGCGACTGCGGGTCGATCTCGAGCGCGCGGCGCGCGGACGCGTCGGCGCCGCGCGTGTCACCGCGCTGCACGAGATCCCAACCGCGATCGAGGTGGGCCGAGAATTGATCCATGTTTCTTTCTAGCTTCTCTACGGATTCCGGGCTGGGCGTCAAGTCATGCCGTCATTCGTGAACGACCACGCGAGTTCCCGGCCTGTCCTTGGTTGCGATGATTCCGTGCCATCCTTGCGGCAGTTGGGGTTCGGTGAGAAAGAAAATCTGCTTGGCGTCGAGCGGGGCAAGGTTCACGCACCCGTGGCTCTGCTCGTGCCCGAAGTTGTTGTGCCAGAAGGCGCCATGTAGCGCGTAGTTGCCCTCGAAGTACATCACGTAAGGCACGTCCTCGATGCTGTAGGGCATGTCGCCAGGCGCGGGCCCGTCGCCGTCCATCGTCGTGGAGATGTGCTTCTCGCGGATGCGGAAGCTGCCCTGGATGGTCTGGTGATCGTGGACCTTGTCGGTGGGGTCCTTGGCCTTCTTTCCCGTGGACACCAGCGTGGCGTAAAGGGGTTGATCGCCCGCGAACACCACCAGCGTCTGGCGCGAGAGGTTCACGTCGACCCATTTCTCGCCGGCGGCCAGCCCCTCGGGTGGCGCGCCCGGATCGGTGTACGTGCCGTCGATCCCTTTCATCCACCAGCCCTCGGTGGTCTCGCGGTAAACGATACTGGCCACCTTGCCGATCTTGCCGGTGAGGCGGGCGATCGTGAATCGGTCGACGTTGGAGAGCGGAGCAGCCTGCCGCTTGTCGGGATCGACCTGGTACTTGAAGGCCCTGGTGCTGAGGATGAATCCCACGGGCTGCTTGGGATCGGTGCCGGTGAGCTCGATTCCCTTGAAAGTGGGAGGCTTGTTGATGGCGAAGCGATCGGCGGGCGCGACGAGCGCGGCGGTGGTCTTGTACCAGAGCCGGTTGTTCCACCCGAACTGGCGATCGATGGCGATGTAGAAGCCTTTCACCATGCGCTTGGCGACCAGCGCATCCGAGCCCTCGGTGAGATCGCTCAGCTTGATGTCGGGCTTGCCGCCGTCGAAGTCATTTTGCCACCACGGCTTCTTCTCGGCGGGCGCTGCGACGCCCCCATCGACGATCGCCGGCGCGGCGGTGTAAGGATTGTCGGTCTCGGGATCGGCGTCGTCGTGCGCCTTCCTTTTGGCCTGTGCCTTCAAGTACGGCTCGTACGTCATCATGTCTTCGCGCGACGGTACCGACTTGTAAAGTGGCGTGCCCATCGTGGTGTTCCACGCGTAGCGGTAGGGCAAAACGTCATCGAGGTTGGGGGCCGTCGTTCCCAGGCGAACCTGCGGGTTGTTGAGGTCGAGCGTCACGAACTTGCCGCAGACGTAGCCTCCCCCGAGCAAGTGGTACCAGCCGGCCTCGCAGTTGGCGGCCTTGATGGGCGTCGGATCCACCGGCGCCTTGCCTCCGTGGCGGATGTAGCCGACCCGCTTTTCGCGCATCGGCTCCATCGACGAGTAGATGGGGGCCTGGGCGACGATCGATCCCACGAGGGGACCGTCGTACGACTTGGCGGTGTCCGACGGCCCCGCTGCGGCGTCCGCTTCGAGCGATGCAATACCCGCCTCGCCCGAGCTCGGAACGCGCAGGGCGACCGACGCAGAGGGCGAGGGGGCTGACGTCGCGCCGGGGGGCGGCTCGTGCTTGCAGCCCGCCGACCAACCGAATACGGCGCTGCCAATCGCCGCGACGGCGAGAAATCCGGTCGCCAGAGCGCCGATGGACGCGCGCGCTGCCGCGGGCTCGGGTGGCTTTCGAGCGCGCGGGTTGCGGCGTGCGGCTTTAGCTGGGGGTCGCTTGGCCATTTTCGGACCTGGACCTCCGGACGAGCAGCAGAGAGAGCGCCCGTTCCGGGGGGTCCTCTCTTAGTACCCACTTGTGTGGGTGTCGAACCAGTTCTTGGGGCTTGCCCCTCACAAGGTCGGGCAGAAACGCGAGGATGAGGGCCTTGTGCCTTTCACCGAGCTAATGTGACCGGGTGGCGGGCCTGCACCCTCTGGGCATTCGGGAATCCTCCGGACGAACGCTCGCCACCGCGTTGCTCGTGGCCGTCCTGTTGCACCTGCCGTTCACGCCGCTTCCGTTCATGCTGCGCTGGCTCTCGGTGTACCTCAACCGAGGTGATACTTCATGGGACTACAAGGACGACTCGGTGATCATTCCGATTTCGTTGGTCGACGACGAGCCGGCCGCGAGGCCCGCCGCGCCGGTCGTGGCGGCGCCGCCTGCGACGACCAACGATCCGAAACCAGCGGCCACCCAGCGAGGTGACGAGCACACGCGCGACGCGGGTAGCGCCGACGCCGGCGAATCCGACGGCGGGAAAAGACTCAGCGTCGCCAGGGACGCCGGCCGGCGTCGCGAAGCCGGCGTCGCCGAAGCGGGGGCAGACCTGGTGCTCGTCGATGGCGGCGAAGGCGGCGATGGCGGACCCGGTCCCAGCGTGAAGGACACCCTCAGCCTGGTGGGCGGCTTGAAGCGCGTCGTGAAGGGCAAACCGAACGTCTCGCTCGTGTTTTGGTTCTCCACCATGCGCGAGCACCCCCTCGGGCCCCTGGTGGGAAGCCTGCTCGCTTGCATCCCGCAGTGGCGCGATTTTCTGGGCGATCAGATCGATCCCCTTCAGGACCTGGACGGGATCATGCTCATGGGACCGCGCATGTCCGAAACATCCAAGGTGACGCTGCTCGTCCAGTCGAGGATGGAAGACTCCAAGCTGCAGCGGATCATGGCCTTCTTGGCCGAGTAACCGGGGGGCTCGATCGTCGACGCGGGAGCGGGATCGCGGGCGGTGCATTTCCACGCCGACCGTGCCGACCGCATCGCCTTCACGCATCCTCGCAACATGATCATCGTGACGCCGCCCGAGGGCTTGGAGCAGTTGCGCGACGTGCGCGAGCCACTTTCGCTACCGGCGGGACACGGGCAAGCGATGTCGCTGACCATGGTGACGCCGTGGCGTCCTCTGCGGGCGGTGGGAGCCAAGCTTCCCGAGACACTGAGCGAAATTCGCGTCAACGCTTCTGCCGCAGCCGACGGCGGGGTCAACGTGCAAATCGAGTTCGACGACGAGGACGCAGCCTCGGCCGAGGCTCACGCCCGCGAGGTCACCGATCAAGCGCGCGCCGTCGGGGGGCCG
>JBBSDY010000538.1:0-3779 GCA_038240245.1 Polyangiales bacterium | reverse complement strand
CGACCCAGACATCCAGATGCCCCGAGGATGAGCAAAAGGGCGGTAGAGAGCTGTATTTTCATGGCCTTCCGCGTGTCTTGGAAGGCTAGTCCCCGCTGGACGGTCAGACCTTACAGGTTGGTTAGTCGCCGGCGCAGTTGACCTGGTGTCCTTCGTATCCCACGCACGCTCCAGCGCACATCGAGAAGCCACCGTAGGCGCCGCACCGGCAGTTGATAGGCCCCGTGCCGCAGGCGCTTTTGTCGCAGCTCCACGCCGTGAGACTACCCGCTCGAATCACTTTGCAGATCTCGCCCGGGTTGCACATCTTGCGCGCCAGGTCGGCGGGGCAGGGGAACGGTGCGCAAGGCTGGGTGGTCCGCGCCCATTGTTGACCGTCGCAATGGGCGGTGGTCGTGCCCGTCGTGTCGCACGCATCGTAGGTGCAAGTGATCGTCTGCGTGCAAGGGGAGGCCGTTGCCGGTGGTACGGTGGGGCACTCATCGCCGGGCAGCTTCGAGGCGTCCATACCCACGGAGCTCGCCCCGGCGGACCCTCCCTGGTTTACGGCCGATGCGTCGGCCGCCGCCTCGGTCGATCCTTCGAGTCGCAGGAAGCTCGTCTCGGGGACGGTGCTGAGGCCCGAATCCGTTGGCTCGATCATGCCCCCGGTGAAGCCCGTTCCCTGGGCTTCCGAGCCACAGGCCATGGCGAGCCATACCGCGCCTACCCAGATGATTGCGACGTCGCGTCTCGCTTGCACGGCGCCGAGAATCGCATAATTCGAGGAACAAAGCGCCAGCAAGCTTCGCCCGCCGGGGAGGTGCTAGACTCGCCCGCCATGAACGACCGATTTCTACGAGCTTGCCGGCGGGAGCCGACCGACGTGACACCGGTGTGGTTCATGCGGCAAGCCGGGCGCTACATGCCCGAGTACCGCGCGCTGCGCGAGAAGCACACGCTGCTCGAGATTTGTAAGACGCCCGAGCTGTCTCTCACCGTCACGTTGCAACCACTACGTCTCGGCGTCGACGCGGCCATTCTCTTTGCCGACATCCTCTTGCCGCTCGAGCCCATGGGGGCACCCTTCGAGTTTGCCAAGGGTGAAGGGCCGGTCATTCACGAGCCCATCCGCGACGCGCGCGCCATCGCCAAGCTGCGCGTCATCGAGCCCGAGGACGGCCTCGGCTACGTGCTCCAGGCGATTCGCCTGATCCGAAAGGAGCTCGCCGACAGGGTCCCGCTCATCGGCTTTGCCGGTGGTCCCTTCACGCTGGCGAGCTACCTCATCGAGGGCGGCAAATCGGCGCACTTCGAGAAGACCAAGCGCCTCATGTACACCGAGCCTCGGGCGTGGGACGAGCTCATGGGAAAGCTCTCCGAGGTCGTTCGCCGTTACTTGCGCGCGCAGGTCGAAGCGGGGGCCCAGGTCGTGCAGCTTTTCGATTCGTGGGTGGGCTCGCTTTCCCCCGACGACTATCGGGCCTTCGTGATGCCCCACGTGTCGGGCATCTTGCGCGACGTCGAGAAAATGGGCGTACCGGTCATTCACTTCGGCACCGACACCGGATCGCTCCTCGGCCTGCAGAAAGAGGCGGGCGGCACGGTCATCGGCGTCGACTGGCGGACGCCGCTCGACGAGGCGTGGAACCGCCTCGGGTCCGACGTGGCGGTGCAGGGCAACCTCGATCCTGGTGTTCTCTTCGCGCCCTGGGATTTCATTGCCCAGGCGGCCGAGAAGGTCCTCGTCCGGGCGGCCGGGCGACCCGGGCACATTTTCAATTTGGGCCACGGCATTCTTCCCGAGACCCCGGTGGCCAGCGTACAGCGCCTCGTCGAGTTCGTGCATCAGTCCACCGCTTACACCGCGAGGTAGGCGTGCCCGGCACAACCTTGCGCGTGGTCGTCGCCGGCGGTGGGATCTCGGGCCTGGCCACGGCGCACGCGCTCATCCGCGAGGCGAACCGCGAAGGCCGAGATCTGCGGGTCACCCTTCTCGAGTCGAGCCGTCGGCTCGGCGGCAACGTTCACACCGAGCGCTTCGACGGCTACGTCGTCGAGTCGGGGCCCGACTCGTTCGTGGTGAGCCGGCCCCACGCCCTGCACCTCTGCGAAGATCTGGGACTTGGACCGAAGCTCGTCGAGACGCGGCCCGAGAATCGCCGTGTTTACATCGCCCGCGGGCGAAAGCTCGTACGCGTTCCCGAGGGTCTGGTGCTCGGGATCCCCTCGCGGTTGCGCCCGTTCTTGCGGTCGCCGCTTCTGTCGATGAAGGGCAAATTGCGCGTGCTGCGCGAGATGGTGGGCTCGAGCCCCGAAACGAGCGGGGGCGACGTCTCGGTCGGCGAATTTTTGCAACGCCGTTTCGGACGCGAGATGGTGGATGTCATTCTCGAACCTTTGCTGGGCGGCATCTATGCGGGTGACGCCTTTCGGCTCAGCTTGCGCTCGACATTTCCCGACTGGTTCGCCGAGAGCGGCGGAGGCGCGAGCCTGCTGCGAGCCGCTCGATCGGCGCGCAAATCCAAGGGCACGGCCGGCGAGGCGCCGCGCTCCCCATTTCGATCCCTCGCGGGGGGGATGGGCGAGCTGGTCGAAACGCTCGCCGATCGCATCGGCAAAGGCGCCGTTCGACTGGGGACCAAGGTTCTCGGCGTCGAGCGACGAGGTGCGGCGTTTCGCGTGCTGTTGGCGGACGGTGACATCGAGGCCGACCATCTCGTCGTGGCGCTGCCCGCGGGTCCCGCGGCGCAGGTCGTTGCGTCCCTCGACCAGGCACTGTCGGGAGAGCTTGCAGGAATCGAATATGTCTCGACGGCCGTCGTCACGCTCGCCTATGCGCGTGCCCAGATCCATCACCCCCTCGATGCCGCCGGCTTCTTGGTACCGCGGACCGAAGGTTTCAAAATGACGGCGGGCACGTTCATCTCCAGCAAGTGGCAAGCGCGCGCCCCCGAGGGTGCGGCGCTCGTGCGCGGCTTCGTGGGCGGCGCGCACGATGAGGGCACGGCTTCGAGGTCCGACGAAGAGCTCGTTTCGATCGTGGGGGGCGAGCTTCGCGCCCTGCTCGGCATCACTGGCGAGCCCCGCTTTTCTCGGGTGTCGCGCTACATCAAGTCGAGCCCCCAACCGATGGTGGGACACTTCGAGCGCGTGGCTCGCATCAAGGCACTCGTCGAGCAGATTCCGGGTCTGCACGTCATCGGCAACGCTTACGATGGCGTGGGCATCCCCGACTGTGTGAGGCTCGCAGAAGAAGCCGCGGCGCGGATCAGTCGCCCGAGCAAGTCCTGAGGCTGTGGTCGACGAGCTTCTTGCGGTCCGCCAAGTGCGCCTTCCATGCGCCGGCGGCTTCGTACTTCGCGTAGCCGGCGATTTCGGCCGAGACGCTCTGCTCCCACTTTTGCAGGACCGCCTGGTATGCGGCGCTCGTACCTTCGCCGCCCGCGCACACCGCAGCGCCATTTTCGAGGGCGAGAGGCGCGCACCAGTCGAGAAATTGCAGCACCTCGCGGCGGCTGCGCAGCATGGTCCGCTCTCCCCACAGGAAGAGCCCGCGCATGACCACCGGATCGAACGTGTAGCCCGATGCAAACAGAGCTTGCGGATTGATGTCATCGGGAACCGAAACCGCCATGAGCCCAGGGCTTGCCGCTGCCGGACCGACGACGGGCATTCCATCCGGGCACGGCGGACCGCATCCGGTGAGCTTGCCCACCTCGCAGGCGTGAACGCGCCGCCGGTGCTGCTCGAGCCCGGCGTAGCTGGTCTCCCACCCGATCAGGCGGGTGCCGATGGTG
>JBBSDY010000537.1:0-3791 GCA_038240245.1 Polyangiales bacterium | reverse complement strand
TCGGGGGTGATGATCAGCGGCTCGCCCTTGAAGATGTGCTCGTGGACGTTTGCGTAGAACTTGTGTCCCTCGCTCTTCTCGGACTTCACCTGCGTCACCACGGTCTGGCCGTGCTCGTCCCTGGTGTGCACCGAAACGTCGCGCCAGTTCCAGGTGATGGCGCCCTTGGTCCCGGTAATGCGGATGGTGTCCTTGCCGGCGATGGCGACGTCACTCGCGGTGTGCGTGGCGATGGCACGGTCGCCGAATCGAACGATCGCTTCGACCTCGTCTTCGTTGGTGGACTTGGTCCACACCTCTTTCACGCGAAATCCGCTGATCTCGGTGATGGGGTAAGGCATCACTTGCAGCATCCACTCCACGAAGTGCGCGCCCCAGTCGAAGATGATCCCGCCCGAGACCTCCTTGGAGCTGCGCCACCACGTTCCGGGCTCGTTGTAGCCCCCCTGGTGTGACTCCCAGCGAAACGGCCGCCCGATCTTGGGTAGCTCGCGCATGATGGTCTGGATGCTGCCGTCCCAGCGACGGTTGTGGTACGTGGTCAGCACCAGATCGCGCTTTTTGGCCTCGCGCGACATCTCTTCGCACTCTTCGACGTTCATGGCGAAGGGCTTCTCGAGCACCACGTGCCGCCCGGCGCGCAGGCACTGTAGGGCCACCGAGCAGTGCAAGTTGTGGGGCAGGATGATGGCGAGCAGATCGACGTCGCTCTTGGCGAGCATCTCGTCGACGGTGGTGTACGTCTCGATCCCGGGAAAATCCTTTTCGGCCTGTTGCAAGAAGTCGGCGTTGATGTCGCAGGCCACCTTCGGCAAAAATCCCGAATTTTGCGCCATCTCCTGGAGATGGCTGCGCCCCATGTGAAAAAGCGGGCTGTATCCGATGACACCGACGTTGAGCTGGGTCTTCTTGGTAGGCATGTCGCTCATCGCGTGAAAAGGGGTTTCAAGAACTTGGCACTCTCATCGACCGCTTCGAGCATGTCGGTGTCGCAGCGGTCGAGCTCGACGATGCCCCACTCCACGCCCGTCTCGAGCGCGGCGCCGACGATGCCCTTGATGTCGACCTTGCCCTTGCCCACTGCCGTCATCGCCTTGTCGCGGTCGAGCGGACCATCCTTCAGGTGAATGAGCTTCACCCGGCTGCCATAGCGGCGGATGTATCCGGCGGCGTCGGCGCCTCCGCAGGTGATCCAGTAGACGTCGAACTGCGGATGAGCCTGGGGGCACAGCTCGAGAAGCAGATCACCCTTGTTGGGCGCGTCGTACTCCCACCAGTGGTTGTGGATCCCCACCGTGTAGCCCATGGGCACGAAGTGCTCGACGGCGCGGTTGACCTTCTGCGCGACGGCGCGAATGGCTTCGTCGCTCTTGAAGTCGCTCTCGCTGAATCCACCGACGAGGTGCTTGTAGCCGAGAGCATCGGCTTCTTTCTTGACCTCGTCCCACTTGGTGACATCGAAGACGGGACCGTGGGCGCTCGAGGCCACGATGCCGGCGCGATCGAGCACCTTGCGCAGCTCGTCGGGGGAGTTGCCGTGCAGACCGGCGAACTCGACGCCGTCGTAGCCCATCTTGGCGAGGGCCTGGAGCACGTGAGGAAAGTTGGTCTTGGCTGCCTCGCGGAGGCTGTAGAGCTGGACGGAGAGCTTCATCGTTTTACCTCGCACATGTCAATGACGCCCATTCAAGCCCGCCGATACCGCGGGAGCAATGGACTACGGAGCAACGAACATGTAAAATCTGCTCGAACCTGCCACCGGTGCTCAATCATATGGAACTCGCCATCCAGAACGCGCACATCGCCTCGCTGCCCCGGCGGGTTCCCTATGTGACCCAGGTCGCGCACATCGGTCATATCCCCGAAAAAACCAACTGGATCGACCGCGAGTTCGAGGTCATTGCGTTCTCGCTCATCCTATCGGGGCGTGGCCATCTCTACGTCGCGGATCGCGAGCTCGAGATCAGGGCCCCGTGCGTCATTGTCGAGTACCCGCCCCTGCACTTTCGTTACGGGCCGACCCCCACCTGGCAAGAGCTCTACATCTCGTATCCCGGATCGTGCCTGGCGACGTTCAGCCAGACGGGTCTCGTGCGTCCCGATCGCTTTACCTGGCCCATTCGCTCGATGAGCAAGTGCAAGCGCTTGCTCGACGAGCTCGCCGATCTGCTCCGTCACCTCGATCTACTCGGCAATGCCGATCGGGTCGATCGGCTCGCCGAGCGCATCATCAGCGAAACCCTCCTCGACGCCGAAGAGGTCGTGGTCGACGCCGCGCACCGCAGCCTTCTCGAGCTCAAGGGCTACGTCGAGGAGCACTACCTGGAAGAGCTCGACTTCGACGGCGTTGCTCGAAAATTCGGATTCTCGCCGTCGACCTTCCGCAGGGTTTGGCTCAGGCACATTTCCGAGAGTCCGGTGCGCTTCGTCAACGACCTGAGAATGAAGCAAGCGTGCCGGCTGCTCTGCGAGACCGATCTGCCGATCATGGAAATCGCCGAGTCGCTCGGCTACGGCGATCCCCTGTACTTCTCGAAAAAATTTCGCAAACACACCGGAGAGACCGCGCGCGACTACCGGCGCCGCTACCTGTCGCTCACCGCGGGCAGGTAGATCAGTCGCAGCCGATGCGCTGCGCGTCGAGCGCGACGTCGTCGAACCACAGCGTCATGTCGCCGGCGCCGTAGCTTTCCCAACCGAATTTCACGTCGGTGAGGCTCGGCTTGTAGCCCAGGCTCACCCATTGCTGGTCGATGTCGGGCGTGGGCGAGCCGTCGGCGTGAAGCCCCGCGATCGCCTTGCCGTCGATCCAGGTCTGGATCTCGCCCGTGTTGCCGTCGATCTCGAGCTCGATGCAGAGCCAGGCGTTGGGCAGAGGCGATACGCTCGTGGCAACGCCCGCCGGGCTCAGCGAGGGCAACGTCGAGTCGCCGAGCTCGCGGTTGTAGTCGAGGACCTTGTCTTGGCTGCCCATGCGAAAATCTTTCATGTCGCCCGTGTCCTTCATGGCCAAGAACGCGGCGTGTCCGTCGGCGAGCGGCTGGGCGAAGCGGACGAACATGCGGCCGAAGAGAACCTTGCCGATGCCCGCAACGGCGCTCTCGTTGTAAAAGAAGATGTGGTTGTTGTACGAGTCCTTGCCGTTCACACGGACGGACTTCGTCCCCCTGTGCGCTCGTGTGCCATCGATGGCGAGCGTGCCGGTTCCCGTAACGTTCGGTGCGCCGACTTTCCATTTGCTCGCATCGGGTGGGCCATCGACCGCTACGCTTTCGAAGTCGTCGCACAGCGCAAGGCCCGCGCAGCCCCTCCCACCGATGGATCCTGCTTCCACGGTGCCGGCGCTGCCACCCGCACCGGTCGCGTTGCCGGCGCTGCTCGCGCCGCTCGCTCCGCTGGCGATCGAGCTGCCGGCCAGCCCGCCCGTCGTGTCGCTCGTTCCCCCTTGCTGGGAGCCAGTGTCGTCACCGCTTGGTCTCGTGGCCACGGTGCTCGAACCGCAGGCGAACAGGGAAACGACTGTCACGCTGACGGGCAGCAACTTCGCACGCATGAGCACACCTCGGTCAAAAAAGAAGGAAGGCCTGACTCATACCACGAGGTAAGTCCCGCGTCTTTTGTGGTACCTTGCGTGATGGTGGACGATCGCGCTCGTGGTGGGAAGGGCCCGCGTTTCATCGCCCTGGCGATGCTCGCGACGGCGTTCGTGGGATGTGCGATCTCGTTCGATGGCTACGAGCTCGAGAGCGAGGGCGGCCTTGCATCGACGGGCGGCGCGAGCGGCGTCGCGG
>JBBSDY010000536.1:0-3793 GCA_038240245.1 Polyangiales bacterium | reverse complement strand
TCGAGCTCGACCCGGGTGGGAGGTTTGACCGCGCCCGCAAGCGCGCCGTACTCCGCCAGGCTCGCCCGATCGAACGTCGTGAGCAGAGCCACATCCGTCTCGCTGGAGATCGAACGGAACAATTGGTAGTAGCGTGCCCCGTCGTCGTCCGCGTACTGCAGATCGGGCTGCGAAAGGCTCGTGCTCCGGTTGTTGGCCACGATGAGGGCAAACGTACGTTGCGCCGGCTCGGCTCGAGCCGTGGGAGCCCACGCCTGTAGGCAAAGCAAGACCATGAAAGCGACCCACTTCACGGCGAAGTCCACAGACACCTCCATTCTTGAACCTGACCTTCGGGAAAAAGATCGGACGCCGACGCGGCCCCGTCGAGAAGGCGACTCTCGACGGCCTTCACCGACAAGGGCTCGCGCGAGGTCACAGAAACCACCCGAAGCGGTCCCGATGCCGGCCGGTCGGGCTCCACGATTTCGGCGAGCACCCGGGGCTCGCTGTTCGGCTCGAGCTCGATCGACGTCGGGTTCGTCGCCTCGTCGACGTAGGCAGGGTAGATCCAGTGCACCGCCCGGGCAGCGTCGACTACGAAGACCGCGAGGTAGCGCCGCTCCCCCGTGTCGTTCACGAATCGAACGGTGATCCCGTCACCGGCGTGGAGGGACGCCTGGTCGATGGGTAGCAGTGCGTGATCGCGCGCGACGAGCGTTTGAATCGACACGCCGCGTGTCTCGCGATGCGATGATCCACGCGCCGTCCAGTGCTCGCGCAACCTTGGCCGGCCGACGCCCACGATGGCCAGCGCCGCCGCAGAAGCGAGCAACGTCAGCGCCAACGTCCGGCGCGAAGCACGGCCGTGCGCAGCACCGATGGCATGGTCACGCTTACACGATTCGAGGACCCGCGCGACGAACGTATCTTCCGATGCCAGCAACACCGGGCGGGCACGCAGATCCTGGACGAGATTTCGATGGGTCATCACACACTCACTTTGCTAGCTGCCGCCGCAGGCGGGAGAGTCCCAGAAATACGCGGGATCGAATGGTCGCCTCGGGCTTGCCCACGATTCTGGCAATCTCGGCGTATTCGAGGTCCGCGGTGTAGCGAAGCAGCAGCGCATCGCGCTGGGCCCACGGAAGACGCGCCACGACGTCGTGGACGCGGCGACGCCTTTCGCTTCTCACCATCTCATCGAGGGGATCGGTGTCGGTTGGGACATCGGGGAGCTCGGCCAAAAGCGCGGGGCCGCGGGCACGCCCGCGGATTTGGTTTCTGCAAGCGTTGCGCGCGAGCGTAAAGAGGTACGACCGGAAGCGACCTCGCGACTCGTACTGGACCCGCGTCTGCCAGAGGGTGAGAAAGACGTCTTGCGCGAGATCATCGCCGACCGACTGGCTTCCCGAGGCGCGCACGCAATAGGCGCGGACAGTCGCGTGGTGCCGACGGACGAGCGCGGCATAGGCCTCGGTCTTGCCCACCGCGGCGTCCGCCATGAGGGCATCGTCATCGACCTCGCCGATGGGCTGGGCGCTCCAGACGCGCAAAAGGGGAATGGTGGCGGCCACGTTGAACAGCACGTGCTTTAGAACACCGGACACCTTGCCCGTGTTTGATTTTTTTACTGGCTCGCCCGGATCTTGGGCGAACGCCGGGCAAGCCTTCTGATTTCGCGACTTTGAGCGGCCTCGGCGTGCCCGAAACCTGGGTTAGCCCGCCACCTGCCGCATCGTGGGGGGCCCCACCGAAAGAACGCTGCCCGCCTCGACATCGAGCACGTCCGCCGGCGAGATGCGGGCCACCAGGGCATCGATCTCGGCCTCGATGTCGCGACCGGTGGACGCGTTGGGCGCGATGGACTCGATGTAGGCGAAAGCATTTTCGATGGTCGACATCTGCACCTCGATGCCGCGCAGGGTATTGACCAGTTGCTCGCGCTGCTGCAGACGCCGTTGTGCAAGCGCGAGCGCTTGACGCAGGCCCATTTTGACCGTCGGATCCTTCTCGACATACAGAGCGTCGGTCACCCGCGCGACCTCTCCGTCGATGTCGGCGGTTTGCAGGCCGATCAAGAATCGCGACAAACGCTGATGCGTCCCGGCGAACCGCAGAAAGGTTTGTCGAATCGTCTCCAGGCGATTCATCGCCGCGCGCAGGTCACCTCGTGACACCCCCCGGTTGGCACGGCCTGCATCGCGGATGCGCTCGTTGACGTGCCGCAAGACGGCGCCCCGACTTCGGTAGCCGGCGTCGAGATCCTGATGGTTGGCGCCCGATGCCTCGTCGGCGACCGCGTCGGCCCTCTGGTTGTGCGTCTTGATCCCGCGCGCGACGCCCGAAAAGACGAGCGCGATGAGCAACCAAAGAACCTCGACCGCCCCGGCGATCTCGAGGGGTAGCGGCGAGGCGAGGGCCAGCGCGAAGCTCACCGCTCCGATGAGAAAAATGACATTGTACTGGAGCCCAAGGGCAAGGACGAAGCGACCTGCCAGGGGAACGGGGTGGTCATCATCCATGAGATCGATCTCCACTAGGGCGTCGCTTTCGGGCTACGAATGAAAAGCACGTCCGTTCGTCGGTTTTGCGCGCGGCCATCGGGCGTGGCGTTGCTGGCAATCGGATTGAGCGGACCATTTCCCCGCGCAACCATGCGCTCTCGAGGAACGCCGCGAGTGACGAGGTACTCGAGAATGGACTGGGCACGCAGCTCGCTCAGGCGCTGGTTGACCGTTCGATCGCCGACGTAGTCGGTATTTCCCTCGAGCCGAATGGACATGCCACGCGCAATTTCCATCTGCGGCAAGATCTGCTGGTTGACCGCGGCGATGGCCTCGGCGTTGAGCTCGTTGCTGCCGCTCGTGAAGGTGATGGAGACCGGCTTGGTGAAGACCGGGGCTCCCGCCTGGGCGGTTCGCGTCTCGTACGAATCGCCCTTGCCGGCGAGGGGCTTGCCTCGCGCCTCCCACAGATGGCGGACGACCCGGTCGTCACGCAGCGCGACCGGCGCAAAGCGGTCCTTGATTTCTGCTTGCGGATAGTTGATCCAGATGCCGTCGGCCTGATTGTAGACGCGGTCGAACGCGGGCGCCGTGCCGTCCAGTCCGAACATGCGAACATTGTCGGCGAGCGTCGTCCACTTGGCCCATTCGAGCGCGGCGAGCGTCTTGTCGTAGCCGAGCTCGTCGCGAAACCGCGACGCCACCGTCGAGATGAGACGAGCGGCGGCCGGCCGGTTGTGCTCGGCGATGTCGACCGCCGCAAACCAGACGCGGGCCAGCTTTTCTGCGACGTCCAGGTGGGCGTCGAGGTAGTCCTTGCGTACCAGCAAAACGTCGGCCACGAGCTCCGTCGCGTCGGCGGTCGAAAAGAGGCGGTGCGATCCCGGCCGACCGGCCAATGCCAAGGTGACGTCGGGTTCCCACAGGCACGCGACGTCGACCTTGCCGTCGGTGAACAGCGTTCGACCGAACGTGAAGTCGTCCATCGAGAATTGCGTGGCCTTGCGCGCATCCCTCACCTGATCGGGAGTCAGCCGTGAGTTGGTGATCATGAACTCGAAGATGGTGTGATCGGGTGAGAACATGAGCATCGCCGACTTGCGACCGACGATGTCCTCGACCTTTTGCACCTCCTTGGACGACACGCACGCGTCTCCGCCGCGCGACCAGTCGATCTGCAAGAAGGCGCGCACTTCGACCTTCGCTTCGCGGTAGCCCCCCAGGCTGATGGGAAGCTCGTCCACCGTCTGCCAGACGAAGTCGACGTCACCCGTCTGCAGCGCCTTGTTCTTGGCGGGGGCGTCCTC
>JBBSDY010000535.1:0-3802 GCA_038240245.1 Polyangiales bacterium | reverse complement strand
TGCGATTCGTCCTTATCCGACGGAGTACACCCGGTCCATCCAGCTTCGCAACGGAACGGCGGTGCGCATTCGGGTGATTCGTCCAGAGGACGAGGCGGCCATGGTGCGTTTTCACCGAATGCTGTCGGAGCAGACCGTGCGCCTTCGGTATTTTCACGCTCTTCAATACAGCGAGCGGGTTGCCCACCATCGCCTGGTGCGCATTTGCTTCGGCGATTACGATCGAGATTTGGCCCTGGTCGCCGAGCTCGAGCAGCCGGGCCCGGATGGTGAACGACCGATCATCGCCGTCGGCCGCCTCGGCAAGTTGCCGGGAAGCAACCGCGGAGAGTTTGCCCTGCTGGTCGGCGACGAGTGGCAAGGGCAGGGGCTCGGCACCGAGCTTCTGACGATGATCGTGCGGATCGCCCGCGATGAGAAGCTGAGCAACGTCGGCGCCGACATCCTCCCAGAAAATGTGGAGATGCAGGGCGTCGCTCGAAGGGCCGGATTCTCGATCGACAAGCGCTACGAGGAGCGGCGCTTCGTCGCCGATCTGGCGCTCGATGGGTAGGCGCCGCTGACCCATTCCTGCCGCAGGGCGGCCCGGGTGCGTCGGGCGGACGGCGAAACAGCCGCGACGTAAATGAGGTGTGGGTGCACAGCCCCGTCGATCTGACCGACGGCCACCTTGCCCGAAGAAGCGCTTTGTCTGCGAGAGAGCGGAGCGTATAGTCCCAGGCTCGCGGGTTGGCAGCCCCTTCGCCCGCAACGTGGGTTGCAGGGGAGAGCAGTTCGACTGGTGTCCTGTCGCGCGGCCCTAGAGCGAAGGAAAGTTGGCGGATGCCTCAGATCTTCCACCGGAGTACCAACACTCTCTCAAAGATCTCGATCCTTTCGGCGGCCTTCGTGGCGTTGGCGCTACTGGGCATCTTCATGATCATCGATCGCGCCGGCTTCACCACACGCAAGGGGGTCACCATGATGCAGCCGATCCCCTTCAGCCACGAGCACCACGTGTCCGGGCTGGGGATCGACTGCCGGTACTGCCACACCGCGGTCGAGCAGTCGGCCACCGCCGGCATTCCGCCCACGGCCACCTGCTACAACTGCCACAAGCTCATCTGGAAGGACAGCCCGATGCTCGAGCCGGTGCGGGCCAGCTTCAGGACCGGTGAGCCCATTCACTGGACGAAGGTCCACGATCTGCCCGACTTCGCTTACTTCAACCACAGCATTCACGTCGCCAAGGGTGTCGGCTGCGCCGAGTGTCACGGTCGCGTCGACAAGATGGCGCTCATGCGCAGCGAGCACGCGCTGCAGATGCGCTGGTGCCTCGAGTGCCATCGCAACCCCGAGCCGCACCTTCGTCCCCGCGACAAGGTCTTCGACATGGCCTGGAAATCCGACGACCAGGAGACCCTCGGCGCGAGCCTGGCGAAGGACTATCACCTTCGAACCACCAACGATCTGACGAGCTGCAGCACCTGTCACCACTGACACCAGGAACGTTCATGCCCGGACCCGAACCCAAAGCTCCGCCGCTCGACCTCGATGCGATGAGGCGGCACCTGGCCCAGGCGCGCGGACCACGCTTTTGGAAGAGCCTCGAAGAGCTGGCCACCGGCGAGTCGTTTCCGGCATTTCTCGAAAAGGAGTTTCCCCGCCAGGCAGCCGAGCTCGAGGTGAGCACCATGTCGCGGCGCCGGTTGCTCGAGCTGTCGCTGGCGTCGATGGCGCTCGGCGGCCTGCAGGCCTGCACGCGCCAGCCCATCGAGCACATCGTTCCTTATGTGAAGCAGCCCGAGGGTGTCATCCCCGGCAAGCCGCTCTTCTTCGCGACAACCATTCCCCTGGGCGGCTACGCGCGAGGACTCCTGGCCGAAAGCCACCTCGGCCGTCCCACCAAGCTCGAGGGCAACCCCGAGCATCCCGCGAGCCTTGGCGCCACCGATGCCATCACGCAAGCGGCGATCCTCGACCTGTACGATCCCGATCGATCGCAGGTGATCACCAAGCTCGGCAAGATCCAGACGTGGGCGCGTCTCGTCGACGAGCTGGGACCGGTCATCAAGGCCCAGAAGGCCATCGGCGGCTCGGGCATTCGCATTTTGACCGAGACGGTCACCTCGCCGACGCTCGCCAGCAGCATTCGAGATCTGCTGGCTATGTACCCCAATGCCCGATGGCACCAGTGGGAGCCGGCGGGTCGCGATGCCGTGCGAGCGGGCGCCAAGCTGGCCTTCGGAAAGTACGTCGAGACCCGATACGACTTCACGCGCGCCGACGTGGTTCTGTCGCTCGACGCCGACTTCTTCCTCGAGGGTCCAGGAGCCGTACGCTACCTCAAGGACTGGAGCTCGCGCCGCAAGCCGCGCGAGAACGAGAAGGATCTCTCGCGGCTCTACGTGGTCGAGACCGCGCTGACGCTGGCGGGCGCATCCGCCGATCACCGCCTCGCCACCACGCCGGCGATCCTGTCGGCGATCGCGTGCGCGGTGGCCGCCGAGCTAGGCGTTCCCGGCGTCACCAGGCCGGCGCTCGACCCCAAGCTGCAGAAATTTGCCGCCGTGGTGGCGGCCGACTTGAAGAAACGCGAGGGCAGAAGCCTCGTCGTGGCCGGTGAGTTCGCGGACGCCGCAGTCCACGCGCTGGCCCACGCCATGAACGCCGCGCTGAAAAACGTCGGCAACGCGGTCACCTACTCCGAGCCCGTCGAACCGAGCCCCGTCGATCAACTGGCCTCCCTGCGCGATCTTGCTCAGGATCTGCGCGACGGGAAGGTCGACACGCTGATCATCGCGGGCGCCAATCCCATCTTCACCGCGCCCTCGGACCTCGACTTCGTTGGTGCGTTGCAGAAGGCCAAGGTCAGGATCCACATCGGCCCCTACGCGGACGAGACCGCCGAGTACTGCCACTGGCAGGTGCCCGAGGCGCATTTTCTCGAGAGCTGGGGCGACGCACGGGCGTTCGACGGGACCATCTCCATCATCCAGCCGCTCATCGAGCCGCTCTACGCAGAATCCAAGACGGTGACCCAGCTTCTCTCGGTGCTCGCCGAAAAGCCGGGCGATTCGAGCCACGACATCGTCAAGGGGCAGTGGCAAAAACAGTGAGGCGGCCTCGACTTCGAACTGTTCTGGCGCCGCGCGCTGCACGATGGAATCGTGGCCGCGAGCGCGCTGCCGCCGATCACGCCCGCGCTCGATGCTGCCGGCATCAAGAAAGCCGCCACCAGCCTCGCCGCCGGGACGCCGGCCTCGGAGATGACGCTCGTCCTGCGTCCCGATCCCACCATCCACGACGGCCGCTACGCGAACAACGGCTGGCTGCAAGAGCTACCCAAGCCGCTCACCAAGCTGACGTGGGACAACGCTCTGCTCGTCTCGTACAACCGCGGACAGAAGCTCGGGCTGTCCGCCGACGAGCTCAAGGACGGCGGCGCCATCGTCACCGTCGCTTTCAACGGCAAGACCATCGAAGCACCGGTATGGTGCCTTCCCGGCCTCGCCGAGGACGTCGCGGTCCTGCACTTCGGCTACGGTCGAAGGCGCGCGGGTCGCGTCGGCGGTGGAGCCGGCGTCGACGTCTACCCGCTGCGCGCTTCGGCCAAAATGTGGCATGGGCCCGTAACGCTGGGCAAGACCGGTCGCCAGACCGAGCTCTTCAGCACGCAGCACAACCACCACATGGAGGGGCGCGCGCTCGTCCGCGCGGGCACGCTGGCCACCTTCACCGCCGATCCCGATTTTGCAGCGAAGATGGGAGAATCTCCCAAGAAGGCCGAGCGACTTTATCCTGGCTTTCAGTACAACGGCTA
>JBBSDY010000534.1:0-3811 GCA_038240245.1 Polyangiales bacterium | reverse complement strand
GACCTGCGGACAACACGGGGGGGAGCTTGGCAGTCCAGGCTGTCCACCCCGCGATCGGAATGGCGCCGCTCAGCTCGGCCGTCGCCGGCGTCGGCTCGTGCGAAGAATCGAGCGAGGTCGCAAGCTCGATGACCCGCTCGCGCACTTCTTTTCTACCGCGCGCGGTGTGGGTCACCTTCTTGATCCAGCTCGCCATGTCGGCACAGCTGATGGTTCGCTTCTGCGAGTTCGGCTCGAGAGCGGCGTCGACGGCGGCGAGCAGCTCGCGCGGAAGATCGCGACGAACGCTGGACAGTGGCTCGATGGTCTCGGGCGGCGGGCGCCCGGTCAAGAGCTCCCACAGAAGGAGGCCTGCTGCATAGACGTCGACCTTCTCGCTGATGCGCTGCTCGGGCGCCATGTAGCTCGCGTCGCGCGGACCGACGATGGTGTCCGGCTCTTCGCTCAGGATCTTGGCCAGTCCGAAGCCGCCGAGCTTCACCGATCCGTCCTTGCCAAGAGACACCGTCGACGGGCTCACCGCACGATGCACGATCGGCGTGCGCTCCCCCTCGTCGTCGAGGTGGGCGTGCGCGTGAGCCAGCGCCTCGAGAATGGCCACGCCGATGTAGAAGACGGCATCGTCCGACAACCGTCGGCCGTTCTCGCGAAGCGACGACAAGAGCTCGGCGAGGTTGACCCCGTCGACGTGCTCGAGCACGAGAACGAGCTGCTTGTCGTGCTCGAAGAAGTCGTGCGTCCGGATGATGTTGGGGTGGTTGAGCTTGGAGCAGATGGTCGCCTCGCGGGCGAGCTCCTTCACGATGCCGCCGTCCTCCGAGGTGGGGTTGGCGATCAGCTTGAGCACGACCTCGCGCGTGAACCCGATGGGCCCTTCCTCGCGAGCGACGAACGACGCCGCACCGCTCGAGCCGAGAGCGCGCACGACTCGATAAGGACCGATTCGGTCCACGATGGGAGTCGGGGAAGACATGTGCCGACGCTAGGAGTCTACTGCTTTTTCGGGCCCGGAGGAGCTTTTGCTTTGAGCGGAGGGGGGATGGCCATGGCCGACGGCGCCCTGGGCAACGCCGACGGCGCCCTGGGCAACGCCGACGGCGTCCTGGGCGGCGCTGTCGGAGCACGCGGCAAGGCGGACGGAGCCTTGGGCGCAACCGAAATTCCCTGCGGAAGAATCGAAGGACCGCGCGGCAAGACCGACGCGGCTTTCGGCAAGAGCGAGTTGCCCTTCTGCATGGCCGCTCGGGCCGCGGCCATCTTGGCTACAAGCTGCGGCGGAGTAGGACCTGTGGCGTTGAGCTGAACCGCCTCCATGAGAATCGCCCCGATCGGGCGCTTGGGGTCGGGGGCGGGCGCCTCTTTGCCGACATGAAAGGTGAGAAGCCCGCTCTTCCACTTCATGATCTCGCGCAAGATCTGCAGGAGGCCCGCGCTCGCCCCCCCGAGCGTTCCGCCCGTGGCAAATCCGCTCGCCAGATCGATGGTGGCGGTGGACTTCCCTGCCCCACCCGCGCCGTCTCCCTCGACGACCTGGAGCTGGCCGCTCCGGCGCTCCATCTCGAGCAAGGCGAGCACCGTGGCCAGCGACATTTGCGCCAGATCGCCGCGCAGGGCTTCGCCGAGCGGAGGAACCGTTTTCTTGTCCAGGAACGAGTCGCGTTTTTTGCGCAGGCGTTTGGCCATCTCGACGAGGGCACCCACCTGCGCGACCACCTCGTCGAGCCGGAACGGCTTGGTGAGCTGTACATCTGCACCGACGTTGAATGCTTCGAGGGGGGACGCCTCGTCGTCGGCGTGGGTCAAAAAGAGAAACGGTGTCGTGGAGAGGGCCGACGCATCGGCGCGGACCTTGTGGGCGACCCAGTACCCATCGAAATCGGGCAGCGCGACGTCGCAGATGATGCAGTCGGGGAGCTTCTCGCACGCCCTCTGAAAGCCCTCGAGGGCCTCGCTCGAAAGAATCACCTCGTAGCCGGCGTCGTTCAGCCCCTCTTCGAGGAGGCGGGCGATCCAATCGTCGTTTTCGATGACGACCACCCGACCCTTGCTCATGCACCCAAGCTAACACAGATGGGTAGCACGCCTGAGTCAGTTCTCGCGACGACGGATCCGACGCGGTAGTGCGATGCGGCGAGGCCGACAACATGGAGTACAACTCGAACATGAACGACAGGCTTCGAATCGAAACGCTGGCCGTGCACGCGGGCGAACGTCGGCCCGGTCCCGAAGGGTCGGTGGTTTTTCCCATCTTCCAGGGCACCGTCTTCGAGGTTGCGCCGGGCACGCCGTACGGCGAAATCCCTTACAATCGCCTGAGCACCGCGCCGTCGCAGCGCTACCTGCACGACAAGCTACGAGCGCTCGAGGGCGCGGAAGCCGCCGTTGCCACCGCGTCGGGAATGGCTGCCGTGACGACCGCCCTTCTGGCGATGCTCAAGAAGGGCGACCATCTGCTGCTCGGCGACTGCTTGTACGGAGGGACTCACAGCTTCGTCACCAAGTTCGCCGACGATCTGGGCTGGACCTACACCTTCGTCGATCCGCAGAGGCCCGAAACGTGGGCGGCCGCGCTGATGCCCACGACGCGCATGTTCCTCGTCGAGAGCATCACCAACCCGCTCGTCCGCGTCGGCAAGCTACGCGAGGTAGCCGCCTTCGCCAAAAAGTCGAATGTGCTCAGCATCATCGACAATACGTTCGCGAGCCCCATCAACTTTCGCCCGCTTTCGATCGGGTTCGATCTCGTCTTTCACAGCGCGACCAAGTACCTGAACGGACACTCCGATGTCGTCGCGGGGTGTGTGATGGGAAGCGAGGCCCTCATCGCGACCGTCCGGCGCGCACTGGCCCACTACGGGGCAGCGCTCGATCCTCACGCCGGCTTCTTGCTCGCACGCGGAATCAAGACGATGGCCCTGCGGGTCAAGGCGCAGAACCAGGGCGCGCTCGAGCTCGCCACGTTCTTGGAGGGACACCCCGCGGTCGCCATGGTCAGCTACCCCGGGCTCCGTCGCCATCCCGATCACGACTACGCGAAGGGCCTCTTCAGCGGTTTCGGAGGCATGCTGAGCATCGAGCTGAAGGGCGGCATCGACGCCGCGGAGCGGATGCTCGCGTCCCTGGTGCTACCCGCGGTGGCGCCGAGCCTGGGCGGTGTGGAGAGCCTGGTGACCCGACCCAGCACCACCTCCCATTCGGGCATGAGCCCCGAAGACCGAGCCAGGCAGGGGATCAGCGATGGTCTTGTCCGCATCAGCTGCGGCATCGAGAACGCGCAGGATCTGATCGATGATTTTCGACAGGCGCTCGAGAAGGGTACGTGACGGCCAACACGAGTGCGAGTGCCAATCCGTTCCCTGGCGTGTATGCTCCGCGCGTGACCGACTCCAATCAACGCACCGCCCGCCAGCTTCAAGACACTCTCGATCTCAAGACGGCGCCGGTGGCCCTCGTCTTCACTGATACGCCCCCCCCCGACGTCCCTAAGGTAGCTTCGCCCGCACCGGCGGGTTGCGCCTACTGGAAGCGCGCCGCAGAGGGAGAGCTCTTCTACACCGCGGGGGCCGACCACCTGGGTTGCGCCGTCGGCGCCTATACGCACGGAGCCGAGCTCGGTGCCGAGGGCGAGCAGACGCTCACCTCGATGATCGGAACGATGACCGGGCTCGGCTACCTCGCCGAAGGAGACGTTCCCGAGATCCCCAAGATGCCCAGGACGCTCGCCTTCGTCACGTACGGTCCTCTGGCTCGCG
Organism: Polyangiales bacterium; assembly: GCA_038240245.1. Classification (GTDB taxonomy): domain Bacteria; phylum Myxococcota_A; class Polyangia; order Polyangiales; family Polyangiaceae; genus DASWDH01. Next base: position 59 of record JBBSDY010000534.1, on the reverse strand, counting down.
TGACGGGCGATGCCGACGTCGTTCTTTTGCGCGCCACGCCGCGCGCGGCCATGCTCGTG
>JBBSDY010000533.1:0-3814 GCA_038240245.1 Polyangiales bacterium | reverse complement strand
TCGTGATGGTGACGGTCGGCGAGCACGAGAGATCGCAGTAGTCGCCGGTCGGGTTGGAGCGGGCGGCGCAATTGGAGAGCGCGGGCTTGCTGGGATTGTTGTTACGTACGAACCCGCAGGCCACGTTTTCGAACGCCGACGAGTGGGTGACCTGATGAACCGCGCCCCCCTGCGCCGGGTTGCTGGCGTCGGGCTTGCCGCCCAGCTTGAATCCGTTGCCATCACCCTGGGGGTTGCTCTTGCCGCTCAGCGTCTTGCCGTTCAAAAACGACCAGCAGTTGTCGACGACCACCACGTCGTTGGCGGCGAAAAAATCCCAGCCATCGTCGGCGTTGTTCCACGCGCGGCAACCGCGAAAGACGTTGCCCGGGCCGATCTGGAGCTTGGCCGCGAAGCCGTCTGCGTTCTCGCCTCCTGTCGCGACGTCGAGGTTCGCGTAGGAATCGCAGTTCAAGATGGTGTTGAAGGCGCCGCGCGTATTGTCGGCGCCCTCGGCGTCGGGCACCGTGATCTGCAGGCCGGTGTCTCCACAATCGTGCAGGACGACGTCTTCAACGGTGTTGTGCGAGCCGCCGATGTTGATGCAGTTGTCGCCGGCGTTGGCGATCTCGATGCCCTTGATGTTCCAGTAGTCGCCCCTGATTTCGATGCCGCGCGCGGTGCTCGAGCCTTTGGTCTGCATCGAGAAGTCGAGAACCGGTCGCGTTCCCGGGCTCGCCCAGATGCGAATGGGGTTGGCGTCGGTACCGTTTTTCGTGAGAACCATGGCCACCGGGTACGCGAGCTTGCCCGGCATGACCCAGATCATCGTTCCGGCTTGCGCCACCTGGTGGGCGCGGGCCAGGCTGAGAAAGGGCTTGTCCTGGGTTCCGGGGTTCGAGTCGAGTCCGGTGCCCGACACGTAGTACACGTTGGTCGGAGCGCTCGCTTCGACGCGGCCGGCGTCGGCGATGGGTGCCATGCCTGCCGCGCCCGTGGCGGCGTCGCGCGCTGCAACGGCTCCCCCGGACCCAACGTTGCCTCCTCCGGAGCCGGCAGTCACGGAGTCCGCGCCTGAAGCCCCACCCGATCCGGACGGTTGCTCCGATCCCGCCGCGGAGGCACCCATTCCGAAGGGGCCCGCCTCGTTGGCGTTCGCTCCACAGCCGAGGGCGGCGGGAAGCAGGAGAGCGAGGAGAGTCGAAGCGGAGCCAGCAGGTAAGTATTTCAAGTTAGTTGTCGTTCCTTACGAAGGTAATGCACGGCGTGCCGCGCTCGATCGCGTCGGCGCCCGATTTCGGGGATCGAGCCCACCCCGCGGGGCATTGTGCCATCGCATCGTCCAGCCACGGCGCAAGCGAGGGACTGTCGATGGAAAATCGGGTGCCAGGAGATGGCAGTCAGGCTGATTGTCCACGCCACGGTGGTCGTGCGATGGCTCGAAGCCGCCACCTCTTGCGCGGCGATCGCCGAGGCAACGACCTGTCCCCGGTCAGCTCGAGCTACCGTTCGCGCGCTGAGTCCCGTCTCGCACCGATCGAACCCGCATCCGCGGCGGCGCAACTGCCGAGGCCGCGGGCAATGAGCGCCAAGGGAAAGGCGCTCTCGATGCGGAAGCTCGATCCGTGCAGCGACACGCGCGAAAGCTCCATCATCTGCTCGAGCTCTTTGTCGTTGTCGACGCGGGCTTTGACCCTCCCGACGGCCAATGCTCCGGCCAACGCTCGCCCGAGATCCTCGACACGGGACGCTTGCGGGCCTTCGACGTCGGCCACGATCAGCACGTCGTCGCTCGTGTCGGCGTGGAGCTCTACCTTGCTCGAGGCGTCGGCGAATTTCTCGCGAAGCTCGGAAGGCAAAAGCTCGCTCAATCTTGCCGAACGAACGACTCCGTAGATTTCTCCGTACGTCTCCTGGGGCGCGATGGGCGGGGGCGCGTAGGGTGCACGGCCGTCCAGGCGAGCGATGGCGGCGTCGAGCGCGGAGCGCGGTCCCCACATGACGACGCCCGATCGATGAATCGCGAACTCCTGCTCGGCGGAGGCCCGCAAGGGGAGCTTGTAAAAGGTCGTGCCGTCCTGGGTCATATCGGGTTTGTCACCAAGGATCTCGTCCCAATGCACCTTGCCAAAGTTGCCGGACGCGATGAGAACGCCGTCGGACATCGCGAGGCGATCGAGATTGTGAACGAGATCGAGTCGTTTGCTTTCGAGGGTGTCCTGCCCCGCGTAGCCATGGAGCCCGTTCATGCAACGTAGCAGCAGCTCGCCGACGGGCGAATCTCGGATGGCGGTGGCTTCGAAGACGAGGTTCACTTCGGCGTTGGGGGCCATGGCCGAAAGGATCGGATCGCGATTGCGAGCCGGGACCGGAGCACCCTCGGTGGCAGCCGAGGCCATGGGGACAGGCAAAGTGAGTCGCTTTTCTTCGCGCTGCCAGCTTTCGAAATCATGGTGCGGGAATTGCCGGTCCTTCTGTTTGGCATCGGTCGCCAGTCCCGTCTCGCCCAATGACATCAGCCATGCAGCGATGGCGAAGAGCAGCAGCGCCGCCGCCAGCCAGACCGTGTGGCGTTTCATTCAATAGTCCTTCTGCTCGAAGCGCCACACGCCTACGGCCAAGCTTGCCGCGCCGAATGCCGTGAGCCCGAAAAGCAACCGCAGCACCGGGCCCATCTCGAGCGGCTGCGATGTCGCGAGAGCAGCACACGCGTCGGCGAGCTTCGAAATACGCGGAAGCGGAAACGTGAAGATGTTGAAGAGGGTGCGCCCCCAACCGGCCTGAAAGACCCCCAGAAGCGAGCTGCGATATCCAGCCACGATGCCGGCGATAAACAAGGCGCCGCCCGTCGCCGCCGACAGGGCCGCGCTCCGGATAAAAACCGCCGTCGTGAGCATGGCCCCGTACACTGCGGAGAAGGTCACACTGGCGAGCAGGGCGGAGACGACCGGGCGCGCAGTCCAAACGCCCGTCTTTGCGGCAAGGATCAGACTCACCCCGCCAGCTCCGTACACGGCACCGATGCCCGCGAGGGCGAGGACGCCGAGAAAGGTCCCGAGCAACAGCTCCCACCTTCGAACGGGAAGGGCCAAGAGGTGCTCGACGCGGCCAGGTGAGAGGAGGCTCGGTCCGAAGTCGGCGCAGGCCAATATGCCGAAAGCCACGCCACCGTAGAAGATCGTGTACGACAGCGCGCGGAAGACCGGGCGCATCGCCACATCCGCCGCTCGCAGGTCGGTATGGATATCCTGTCCAAACAGGCTCGTAGCGGCGAGCATCCCATCGACGACGTCGAGACGCAGCGTCGCGGCGAGCAGTACCAGGATCACTGTGACGGCGGTCCCAAGAAGCCAGAACCAGCGACGCTGCCGGGCTTCGTTCAAGAGATCGAGCGCGATGGCGAGGACCTTCACGAGCTCACCGCCTCGGCCAGCACATCCTCGAGATCGCGAAGGTCACGGGCGAGCTCGATGACAAGTGCCCCGGACGAGCGCGCCCGATCGAGGAGGTCGTTCAAGTGCTGCGCGGTCGGTGCCTCACAAGCAAACGTTTCGCCTTGCCGTCGGACGATTCCGATCTCGCGAAGGCGCGCTTCGTCGTAGCCGGTCTCGAATCGCAGCTTGAAACGCGTCGACGTGCCGCAGAGCTCCTCGAGACCGCCTTGTCGCACGAGCTTGCCGGCCGAGAGAATGCCCACCCGATCGCAGACTCGCTCTGTCTCTGCAAGCAGGTGCGAGTTGAGCAAGATCGCGGCGCCGCGCGCACGCTCTTCGCTCAAGATGCGCCGGATCTCCACCCGTCCCAAGGGATCGATCCCGTCGGTCGGCTCGTCGAG
>JBBSDY010000532.1:0-3814 GCA_038240245.1 Polyangiales bacterium | reverse complement strand
GGTGCGCATCCCCCTCAACGAAGATTGCTGGCTCGGCATCAACGACGCGTTCGCCGGCATGGCGTACCAGGACGAGATCGCCGCCTACATCGATCGCCTGCACAGCCACGGTCTTTACGCGATTGTCGAGCTGCACTGGAACGCGCCAGGAACCAACCTGGCCAACCGCGACAACAACCAGCAACCCATGGCCGACGCCGATCACTCACCCGACTTCTGGTCGTCGGTCGCCCAGCGCTTCAAGGGCGATCCCATGATCGTATTCGATCTCTACAACGAGCCATTCGTGAGCGACAAGAACACGAGCGCCGATCCGTGGTCATGCTGGCGGGATGGTTGCACCATCACGTCGTCGATGGGAATGAACGGGCCCTGGCAGGCAGCGGGGATGCAGTCGCTGCTCGACGCGGTGCGAGCCACCGGCGCCGAGCAGTTGGTCATGTTGGGAGGCCTCGATTATGCGCACGATCTTTCGGGTTGGAAGAGCCATCGTCCCCACGATCCGCTGTGCAATTCGGCGCCGGCATACCATCAGTATCAGACGGACTGCGCCACCGAGGCGTGTTGGAATTATCGCCTGCCCGATATCCTTGCGACTCTGCCTGTGATTACGGGCGAGATCGGTGAGGCGGACTGCCTGCATGATTTCATCGACCTTTACCTGACGTGGGCCGATGCGCACGGCGTGTCGTACCTGGCGTGGGCGTGGAACGTAGCCGACTGCGGCGGCTTCCCGGCTCTCCTCAGGGGCTACAACGGAACGCCGACCAACTTCGGCATCGGCTACCGGGACCACCTGCTCGCGACTACCCCGTGAGAAGAATCGGCACCTGCGAAAGCCGACGCTGCCCTGTGTTATGTTGGGCTCCATGAATGAAGTGCGTTGGATGGCCGGGATGGCCCTGGCCACGGCGATTTCGTGCGGCGGTCGAACACCGCTCTCGACGGGCGACGAGACCGGCTTCCAGGGCCCCGCGGATCCTGGTCACGGCTCCGGTGACGACGACATGGGTCGAGGCAACTCTCAACGTGGCCCCAGCGGCTCCTCGACGACGACAACGGGAACGGGAATGGGTGGGCCTTCGTCCGGCGTAGGGGGGAGCATGCCTACGGGCGGATTCCCTGGGACGGGCGGCTCTTCGACGAGCGGGACCGGAACCGGAACCGCCGGCACGAGCTCCACGGGTCCTGGCTCGGCAGGCGGATCGACCGGCGTTGCCTGTGCGACCGCGGCGGGCACCGAGCTCATCGACGACATGAACGACGGCAATCGTTTCATCCCGTCGATCAACGGCAGGACGGGCGCCTGGACGGTTTACCACGACGAGACGCCGGCCCCCATTCACCCCGATATCACCGATCCATTCAACATGGACCCCACCGGAGATCCCTGCCGACTTTCGGCGGCTCGCGTCTTCGGAGGTCCGTTCAGCGTGTGGGGCGCTGGATTCGGGTTTGGTCTGGGCAATCCCTACGACGCCAAGGCATACACCGGCGTCGCCTTCTGGGGTCGATCGGGCGGCCCGCCCACCGGACTGCAAATCGCGTTTCCCGACCGGGACACCGCGCTCAACGGTGGGCTCTGCGATCCGAGCTTGAATGGGGGCAACGGTTGCTACGACCATTACTCGGCTCGCCGGCCTCTGAGCCCCCAATGGCAGCGATACGAGATTCGTTTCACCGAGCTCGTGCAGCTAGGTTTTGGCCGGCACGGTCAGAGCTTCGACCCAAGCTCGTTGTTCGAGATTCAGTTTCTCATCCCCCAAAACACCAAGTTCGACGTCTGGATCGACGACGTCTCGTTTCTCACACGCTAAATCACACCAGGTACGCAATCGACAGCTCGCGCATGCGACCCGCGATTTGAGCTTCGCAGTCGTCGCCCATGCGCCTGCCGAGTAGCGCGCGACCAAGGGGAGACCTTGGCGTGACGACCTGCACGGTGCCTCCGGAAAGCGCCGTGCCTCCCCCGTGGGGTGCCAAGAAGATCATGAAGCGCTGATCGTTTTCCTCGACGACAACCAGCGCACCCAGTGCAATCGGCTGCTCTTCGCCGAACGGGTGCAGCGGCATCACCCGCACCTCGGCGACGCTCGTCCGCAGCTCCTCGATGCGAATGGCCTGCCCGCGAGCGACATAGGATTGCTCGAGAGCCCTCGTATCCTTGTCGTTCTCGGGTTTGGCCTCTTCGTGCGTGGCCGCTTCGTGCGACGCCTGGTGCGCGCGCTCGAGGCTCTTCAGGCTTGCGTCGAGGTGACCGACGAGCTCGTCCTTCAGCGACTGTTTGGCCGGAAGACGGTTCATCGCGCCCTTCTATCCTACCCCGAGAAAGTCGATTACCATGGCCTCCGGAGTATTTTCTACAATGAGCGACAGCCAGACCGAACAAGAATTGCAGCCCGTTTACGTCATCGAGTCGATTCCGGTGGGAGGTGAGCATCAGATCACGGCCCAGCAGGTCGAGAGTGAGCAGATTCCACTGCCTGCCCACCTCGTGATGTATCCCGAGCTCGGTCGGGGCGGCATCGGACGCATTCATCCGGCCACCGATCGCAACCTCTTGCGCCACGTTGCGCTCAAGCGCATCGACAAGAAGCTCGCCAAGGTGCCCATGTACCGCGAGGGCTTCATCGCCGAAGCTCAGATGACCGGGCAGCTCGAGCACCCCAACATCGTTCCCGTTCACGAGCTGTCGATCGCCGACAACGGCATTCCGTACTTCACCATGAAGCTCGTGCAAGGCGTCAATCTCGACAAGTGGCTGCGCGATCCGTTTCGTGCTCCTGGCTCCATGGAGCGGCTCGAGGCGGGGCTCGAGATCTTCGTGAAGGTTTGCGACGCGGTCGCCTATGCGCACCACCGCGGCGTGATCCACCGCGATCTGAAGCCCGAAAACATCATGGTGGCCGCGTTCGGCCAAGTCTACTTGATGGACTGGGGCCTGGCGCGGCTCAGCAAGACCCGTCCCGCCTCGGGGGCACGTTCGCAGATGGAAGCACCGGGCCCCGTTGGCACTCCGCACTACATGGCGCCCGAGCAAGCGCGAGGCAATCCCGCCGACATGGACGAGCGAAGCGACATCTTCGGGCTAGGTGCCGTTCTCTACGAGATCGTCAGCGGGCACGTTCCCTACGGCGACGATCGCAATCCGAACACTATCCTGACGCGCGCCAAGGCGGGCCAGGTCATCCCCATCGACAAGGTCACCCAGAACCTCGGGCTGTCCAAAATCATTCGCGGCATCGTCGAGAAGGCGACCGCTCCCAACCCGGCCGATCGCTACCAGAGCGTCATCGAGCTGCAGCAGGCGGTCCGCGGGTTTTTGCGCGGCGGTCTGTACTTGCCAAGCAAGATCTTCGAGGCGGGTGAGATGATCATCCGCGAAGGAGACGCCGGCGACGCCGCCTACATGATCGCCACCGGGCGCTGTCGCGCCTTTCGCACCGTGGGCGACCGCCAAGAAACGCTCGCCACCATGAATGCCGGCGACGTCTTCGGCGAGATGGCCCTCTTGCTCGACGAGCCGCGGGCCGCGTCGGTCGAGGCGATCGATCGCGTGACGGCGCTCGTGCTCGACAAGCAAACACTCGCCGAGGGGCTCGGTATCGGGGGATGGACTGGCACCCTGGTACGCGCGCTGGCTCAACGCTTTCACGATCTCGAGCTACGCGTGCGAAGCTCGGGTCTGTCGCGCGGCTAGCCACGCGGGCGCCCCTCCTTGCGATGACGGATCGCGACTAGTACCTCGACACAGTGGATCTGATTGGTTTCAAGCGGCGATGCTCGATGCGGCGGGAGCATGGCCTGGATAGGC
>JBBSDY010000531.1:0-3834 GCA_038240245.1 Polyangiales bacterium | reverse complement strand
TCCCGAGGGCAGCGGCGGAATCGCAATCGACGAGGGAAAGGGAAAAGGCAGCGGCGGCAGCCCGGGCAACGTGAAAACAGGCGGGGCGGCGCTGGCGGCATCTGGGGCGGACGCATCCGCCGCGTGCGGCTTGGTCGCGGGATGCGCCGTCGTGGGCGTGACGGGCGTGCCCACCGGCTGGATGGGCGGGGCGATGCCGGTCGGCGCGGTCGGAACTGGCGTCGTCACTGCCGTCGGAACTGACGCGACCGTGGGTGGCGTCGCGGGCGTCGTGCGATCAGAGGTGGCCGTCGATCGATTGCTCTCGTCTTCGCGTGCCGACATCGACATCGAGATCGCCACCGCGCCCGCCACGCCCGCCACCAGCAGAACACCTCCGATGAGCCAGCCCGAAATCCCGCGCGACCGGCGCGCACGCGCCGGCGCGGGCGTGGGCGTCATCGCCATTGGCTGCTGATAACCATAGGGGGAAACGGCGGGTGTTTGCGTCGCCGCCCAAGGGGGCGTGTTGGACGCAACGACCGGCGGTGCCGTCATGGGTGTTCGCGGCTGGGTCATCGCCGGCAGCGGCGCCGACTCGTCGCCGGGTCCCGGCGGTAGCGTGGGCGCCACACCGCTGCCCGGACTGGGCGTTGCCGCGAGACGGCCGGCGAGCGACAGATTGCCGCAGTAGGGCAAGAGAGCGTCACGCAGCGCGGCAGCCGATGGGAATCGATCGTCTGGGTTGGCGGCCATTGCGCGGTGCACGACTTGGGCGAGCCCCTCGGCAATCGCCGAATTGATCTGATGCAGCGGGGGGATCTTGCCTCCCATGATCAAGGCTGCGATCTGCTGCGCGTCCTCGCCTACCGCCGGCCGTTCGCCGGCGAGCATCTCATAGAGCATGGCTCCGACGGAGTAGACGTCGGCTCGCGCATCGACGGTGTCGGCCGAATAGGCTTGCTCGGGGGCCATGTATTCGGGCGTGCCCATCATCACACCCGGTCGCGTGAGCTGCAGCTGAAATTCCTTGGAGGTTCTTAGCTTGGCGATACCGAAGTCGAGAATCTTCACCAGCGGGCCGCGTGGTGTGGGCACGACGAAGATGTTGTCGGGCTTGAGATCGCGGTGCACGACGCCGCGCTCGTGCGCGGCCTCGAGCCCAGCCAAGATCTGCAGCGTGTAGTCGAGTGCGACGTCGGTCGGCAGCTTCTTGTCTCGCTCGAGTATGGTCTGCAAGCTGTTGCCCTGAAGCAGCTCCATCACCAGGTAAGGAAGGCCTTCACTCGTCTGGTCGATGTCGGTCACGTGGGTGACGTGGTGACTCTTGATCGTGGCCGAGAGCTGCGCTTCTTGGACGAAACGGGCCACGAGCGGCTGTCGCTTGGCTAGATCGGGGTGCAGAAACTTGAGAGCTACCGCGGTACCAAGGTGCTCGTGGCGTGCTTCGAAAACGCTGCCCATCCCTCCGTCGCCGATCAGACGGACGAGGCGGTATTTCCCGTTGATGAGGTCTCCTTCGGCGGGAGGCATGGGTCGAACGACACTCTACAGGGCCCCCTGCAAATCGCTCGTAGTTTGTTGAGCTGCTGCGGGCGCGCCGCCGATTCTAGCTCGGCACGAGGCGAACCTCCCCGGCCCAGACTGTCGTCTCGGTAGCGTCGGCGCGGCGAATTCGCAGTGCGCCATGTTCCGAGATGCCGACGGCCGTGGCGGGCGCGCCGTCGACCGTGATCGCGCGGCCCAGCAGCGCGTCGCGGGCCGCGAGAGCGGCGATGATGGGACGCGGCCCCTCGGTGCGGAGCATCTCGGTTCGCGTAGATAGGGCGGTGGCCAACGCGAGAAAAAGCGAGCCGCGATCGAGCATCGAGCATCCGGCAAGGGCCAGGGACGTTGCACGATCGGCGATGTCGGCCGGGAAAGACGTCGCGCGAACGTTGATCCCGATTCCGATCACGATCCACGACGCTCGCGCATCCGACAACTGTGCCTCGGTCAGGATTCCGGACACCTTGCGATCGTCGATATGCACGTCGTTCGGCCACTTCACGGTCACCGTGCGGTCGGGCACGAGCGGCTCGATGGCGTCGGCGACCGCAAGCCCCGCGGCGAGCGTCACGATGGGTGCGGTGGCCGCGGGCATTGAAGTGCGCAACACGAACGACGCGTAGAGGTTCTGCCCGGCGGGAGAGTGCCAGGTGCGGCCGAGCCGTCCGCGGCCGCTCGACTGCATATCGGCGATGAACGCCGAGCCCGAGGGGGCTCCGTCGCGCGCCGCCTGCTTGGCGTCGTCGTTGGTGGACGTCGACGATGCCACGACGACCAGGGGGTGCCCGAGAATAAGGTCGCGGGCCTTGATTTCCCGCTCCAGGCTAGCTCGTTCGAGATCGAAGGTGGCCGTCATGCGCTGTTGATATGCCGCTCTTCCCATTGCGCAAAACAGTCGCTACGGTCCCCGGTCGGGCCGCACCAGCCTCTTTTTTTTTCCAACCCCAGCAGTGGAGGTCGTCCATGATCCGATACCCCGTAGCAGTTGCTCTCGCACTTGGCGTCGTCTCCGTGTCGTCTCTGGCGCTCGCCGAGTCGGGAAAGCCAAGCGGTCTCGCGCTCGGTTTGCGGCTTGGCTACGCGCTGCCGATGGGAAAGGTAGGTGTGCCGGCCAATGGAGCCGCCGTCAACACCAGCAAGGACAATCTCCCCGACGGAATCACGGGAATGGTCCCCATTTGGCTCGACGTCGGCTACCGCGTCAATCCCAGCATTTATGTGGGCGGCTTCTTTCAATACGGCTTCGCCTTCATCAACAAGGACAACAACCAAGGCTGCAACCAGGGTGCAAGCTGCTCGGCGCACGACGTCGCGTTCGGAGCGAACCTCCACTACCACATTCTTCCGGCAGCTCAGTTCGATCCTTGGATCGGCGCCGGACTCGGATACGAAATTTTGAGCGCGAGTGTATCGGGGACCATCCTTGGCCAGCCCCTGCAGCTGGACCAGAGCTACAAGGGATTTCAGTTTCTGGTCTTGGAGGCAGGAGGCGATTTCAAGGCCTCCCCCGATTTCGCCATTGGACCGTTTCTCAACTTCGCGCTCGGTCAGTACAGCACGTACTCGACCAGCGCGACGAACAACGGAACGACGCAGCAAACGGACGGCGACCTCACCGACACCGGGATGCACGAGTGGCTCACCATCGGCGTGAGGGGGCAATTCAACCTCTGAGGTCGGCTACCTGACGAGCTCGAGATCGAGCGCGATGTCGGCGGCGGGGGCAGAGTGGGTGAGGGCACCCACGCTGATCACGTTGACGCCGGTTTCGGCGATTGCCGAGACGGTGGCGAGGGTGACGCCACCTGACGCTTCGAGGATGGCGCGTCCCGCCGCGCGACGGACGGCCTCGCGGAGAAGGTCGAGTGCGAAGTTGTCGAGCAAGATCACGTCGGCGTGCGCGCCGAGAGCGCGATCGAGCTCTTCCAAGTTTTGCACCTCGACCTCGATGCGGCTCGTGTGCGGCGCTCGCTTGCGCGCCCGCTCGACAGCCTGCTCGATGCCGCCCGCCGCCACGATGTGATTGTCCTTGATCAAGACCGCGCTCAGCAGATCGTTGCGGTGGTTGTGGGCGCCGCCCGTGCGCACGGCATACCGCTCGAGCGCGCGCAGCCCGGGCGTCGTCTTTCGCGTGTCGGCGATGATGGCGGTGCTCCCGCGGGGCAGCGCGTCGACGAAGGCGCGCGACAGGGTGGCGACGCCGCTCATTCGTTGGGCGAAGTTCAAGGCCGTTCGCTCGGCGGCGAGAAGCGCCTGCGCGCTGCCGTGCACGGTCCACAGGGCCTGGCCCTTTTTCGCGCGCACGCC
>JBBSDY010000530.1:0-3837 GCA_038240245.1 Polyangiales bacterium | reverse complement strand
GTCTCGTCGCCAGTCGGATGATCGCGCGGATCGCCTATCGCGATGTCGGTGAACGTAGCGTCGGTCAACTTTTGATCGGCGTCCGTCTCGTTGGGATCGGCGTCGAAGAGCGAGGTGAACTTGATCTTGCCGTCGATCGCATAAAGCGTCGAATTTTGCGCGTGGCAGGCGCGATGCAGGTAGAGGGTCAAGTGCACGAGGGCCGGATCGGGATCGGCGACGATCGGAAAACCGGGAGGCACCAGGCTCGGCTGAAGGGCAACACGAAACTCGGCCCCCATGCCGTTCGACGCCGCGATCTGGGTGCGGATTTTGTCGACGTCGTCGACCAGAATGATGGCGCCATCGGAGACCTCTTCTATGTCACCGCCGTGCTGCACGCGGATGGTGAGCGTTCTCCGATAGGCCACCGCGGCGAAGAAATCGGGGGTCAGTTGAAACTGACCATTCCAGCACCCGGGCACGATGAGCTTCGAGCTGGAGATGTTGCCCTCACCCTCGCCGAGCGAGCAGGCCGAAGCCAGTGAGCACGCCAAAAGAAGCGCGGGCGAAAGCTTCATGCCGAGCTCCGGGACCATGCTCGCTCGATCGTCCCGCCCCCGAGCACACGCTCGCCCGCGTAGGCCACGGCGACTTGTCCCTTGACCACGGCGCGCACGGGCTCGTCGAAAACGATGTCGACGCCGTCGGTATCGCGCGTGATCGTGGCCGGTACGCCGTCGTGCCGGTAGCGGACCTGGACGGTGGCGCGGGTCGGCAAGGCGACGTCGTCGAAGAAACGAGAGCCGCCGAGTCGGGCTCCGTCGTGAAGAAGCTCTTCTCCGCGTCCCAGACGAACGGTCGCCGTTTCAGCGTCAATGCCCACCACGAACGCAGGGGAGCCCAGCGCGACCCCAAGACCCTTGCGCTGGCCGACCGTGTACCGATGAACACCGCCGTGCGTGCCCACCACGCGCCCTGTCTCGTCGAGCAGCGGACCGGGACGAACCCTGGCTGCAGCGCGCCCCTCGACGAAGGCGTCGTAGCGGCCCTTGGGCACGAAGCAGAGCTCCTGGCTCTCGCCCTTTTGGGCCCCCGGGAGCTGGCGATCCACGGCATCTTGACGCACCTGGGCCTTGGTCGACTCGCCGAGCGGAAACTCGAGGCGGGCGAGCTGGGCCGCGGACAGCGTGTGCAGAAAATAGCTCTGGTCCTTGCTGGAATCGCGACCACGAAGCAGCTCGTGCCGTGCGCCATTGCTCACCACGCGGGCATAGTGGCCGGTGGCCACCTTGGAGGCGCCGAGCCGATCGGCGAGCGCGAAGAGCTCGAGCATCTTGACCGACCGGTTGCACGAGACGCACGGGCTGGGCGTCGATCCGGCCAGGTAGGCATCGACGAACGGGTCGACCACCTCTTTCGCGAACAGCTCGCGACGATCGAACGAGTAGTGAGGAATGCCGAGCTGATCGGCGACGCGACGGGCGTCGTGCTGATCTTCGGGCGCGCAGCAGCGTCCGCGCACCGAGCCGTCGTCGGGGTAGTCCCAAAGGTGCAAGGTGACGCCGATCACGTCGTAGCCGCGCTCGACGAGCCACGCCGCAGCCACGGAGGAATCGACTCCTCCGCTCATAGCCACGACCACGCGCTCTTTGGCGTTCACGGGCGCATCGTAGCATCTTGCCAATTTTGCCCCAGCTCTTCGGGCTGCCAGGCTGGCCCTTTTGGAAACTACTGATTCTGGAGTGTGGTTTTCACGGCCTGGGTGCCTCGATCGACGAGCTTGGTGACCAGATCGACCGCCTCGCTGTAGCGGTAGATGCCGGCCTGCAGGGCGAGGAGAGCGTCGGGCGACATACTTCCCGCCCCGGCGCCGCCGTGGATGGCCCGCTCGGCCAGGGCCTCGCCGCGATCGAGCTCGTGGCCCAGGCCACGCAGGAGCTGACCGAACGGCGCCACGCCGGAAGGCCGGGGCGCCTCCTGCGCGGGGGCCGCGCTGGGCGCTTCGGAAACGTGCGGGATGAAGGCTTCGGCCGGTGCAGAGACGCGCATGCTCCCTCTTCGGCGCGTCGCTCCCCTCAGTTGCTTGGAAAATGCGGTCAGCGGATGTTGGGACGGAGGCGCTTGGTAAGACGCGCGATCGCCCGCGTGTGCAGGCGGCTACCCCACGACTTCGAAAGGCCGAGCGAGGCTGCGACGTGGTCGAACCTCTCGCCTTCGAGGTAATGGCGGCGAACGAGGGTCCGCTCGTCGTCGGGACGATCTTCGAGCGCATGCAGGACGAGCTGGCGGACCTCGGCCTCTTCGAGCGCTTCTTCGGGCGTGTGTGCGAGATCGAGCGCGGTGGCCTCGCCTTCCTCGCCGACGGTGGGGACCGCGAGAAGACCGATGGCCATCGCCGTCGCCATGTCGGCCAGGTGGTCGCTCAAACGTTGCTCGCTGGCGACCGCACCCAAGGGGGGCATCGACCCCGGCGGCGCGTCCTCGGCGGCGGCCTCCGAAACCAAGAGAGCGGCCTCGAGCGACCGCAGGCGCGCGTGCGCCCGACGAGGCAGGGGCGCCCCCTTGCGGATGCCGTCGATCATGGCGCCGCGAACGCGGTAGTTGGCGAAGCGTCGAAACGACGCCCCCTTGGCCTCGTCGAATCGCCGCGCGGCCTCGAGCAGCCCCTGGTGGCCCATCGAGCGCAGATCCTCGAGCTCGACCACCCGACCGAGCTCCCGCACGACCTGGCGGGCAATCACGTCCACGAGGTCCATATGCGAATGAAATCGCGTAAGAACCTCGGGGGCGTCTTCGGAAGTTCCCACCGCGCCTACCTTCTGGGGGGCGGGACGGGTCTGTCAACGGGAAAGGACGCGCACGGCTGCTTGGCGCCGGGTGAACGGGTGGGATACGCTGGCCTCGATGTTGAAGTGGCAGACCGTTGCCGTCGCCTACGCCATGCTCGGCTCGCTGGCCTGTGCGTTGGCGGTCGCGTTGCGGGACGGCAGCCCCTTGTCGCATCCTGCACCCTGGCTCGAGCTCGATCCACCGATCCGAGTCGGGTCGAGCATTCTGCTTGGGGTGGCGCTCGCTGTGGCTCTGGTGGCCTCGACGCGCATCGCGGTCGAGCGCTGGGACTGGGCTCGCAGGCTCCACGCCGATTTGCGGCCGGTCGCCCGCAATCTCACGGTGCCGAGCGTCGTCATCATCGCCGTCCTCTCCAGCATCGGTGAGGAGCTCTTTTTCCGCGGGCTTCTGACGCCGCTGGTGGGCGTTTTCGCCCAGGCGGCTCTTTTCGGCGCCGCGCATCAGGTCAGCGGATCGAGCCGGTGGGTCTGGATGATATGGGCCAGCCTGGTGGGCGTTGGCTTCGGGGCCATGTTCGCCCTCACCGGCTCGCTCATCGGTCCCATCATCGCTCACGCCATCGTCAACGGTTACAACCTCGTGTTCCTGCGCAACCACGACCCGGCACCTAAGGAGCGCAGGCTCGGCGGGCTCTTGGCCCCATCCGACGTGTAACGCAAGTTGGCAGCGCCGATGTTCGACCCGGAATCACCGGGGAAAGTAAGCTGCGAGCACGCGAACCGATGCGTGGGCTGTCCGCTCATCCACCTCGGCTACGTCGAGCAGCTCGAACGAAAACGCGACCGGGTTCGCGAAGCCGTTGCGCTCTATCCGGGTCTCCAGCGGCTTGCCGTCCAAAATGTTCTTCCGGCCGAGCCAGTGGTGTCGTACCGCGGCCGCGCCAAGCTCATCGTGGGGTGGACGACCGACGGCGGAGGCGCGCCGACCATTGGTCTTTATGCCGCCGATCACCGGGTCGTCGACATTCCACACTGTCGCGTCCTACGCCCCCTTTTGGCCGATTTC
>JBBSDY010000529.1:0-3851 GCA_038240245.1 Polyangiales bacterium | reverse complement strand
GTCCATGCGGCCAAAGCGAGTCGCGGTGGTGAGGTCGTTGGCGGCGTCTTGCACCCGCTGCACGGGCGTGAAATTCCCCAGACAACCCGAGGCCAACAGAAGCGTCCACGCCAACATACAGTGAACGGCCATTTGCATCCGCCAAGCATGAACGCCGATCGCCGCGCCTGGCCGAATTTGTTGCGACCGCCTGGCTGCTCAGAAAGGAGCGGAAATTACGACGTAGCTCTGGCCGCCAGGGACGGCGAGCGCATCTTTGACCCCGCGCGCATAGCCAAAGCGGAGCTGCGCGGCCAGGAAGTAGCCCAGGGTGAGCTCGACCCATAGCTCGCCACCCAGACCGAGATGAAACTGATCGGTCCAGTGCCGCTGATCGAGCTGATTGAACGCGCCTCCATAGTCGGCGAAAAGGTTGCCGGAGATGCGGCCCAAAAATACCGGCAAGGTCGAGGAGCCGTGATCGACGTCGACGATCGGAAAGCGATACTCGGCGTTGACGAGATGATACTGGTTTCCGGCGATCGACATTGCCGGGTAACCGCGCAGCACGAAGGGGCCCTGGTAAGCGCCAAGGGTGAACTTCTGAAACAGGGGAGCCTCGAGAAAGCCCCCCGCATAAAAGAGTCCCTGGTAGGGATAGTTGCCCATCGTAAAAGACGAGGCTCCGTGAAGGGCCAGCGCGTGATGGTGTCCCCAGGGCATGGGAACATAGTCCGTTGCGTTGTAGCCGAAGACGTAGAGCGTGTAGTCGCTGGCCAGCAGCGGCGCCGCGACGTCGGCGGTGAGCGAGAGCGTGAAGCCGCGTTCTGCCCCGACGCTGTGGAGGTATCCCTCGGCGTTGGCAAACGACCATCCGAGGTGGAGCGAGCCGATCTGGCCGCGCGGAGGATCGCCGCGCGCGGGCGCATAGGGATCGGGCGCCGGAGCAAGCGGCAGTGCGCCGTCGAAGCGGCTAAGAGAGTAGCTGAGCGCGAAGTTGTTGTCTTCGAACTCGGTGGGCAGAGCGTAGTTGATGCCGCTTGCCACCCCCAGCGTTTGCCGAATGAACAGAGGTCGATCGTCGGACACGCGAATGGGCGTCAGCGTGCGGTACGCGCCCACGCGAAAGTCGAAGGGGAGGCGGCCATAGGCATAGCTGATGCCAAGCTGCGGATCGCCCTGCTCGGTCTCCACCAACAACGATGCAGCCAGCGAATGGTTTCCCACCACGTCGCCGCCGGTCGTGGTGAGCGAGAGGGCGGTGCCGAACGTTCCCGGGGCGTAGTCGAAGTCCCACGACCGCGGTCTCAACGTGGGAAGAGGATTGTAGGGATGACGCGCCGTGATCGCGCCATCGATCGCTGCTGCGGGGCTCGCGGCGCGAGAAGGACTGGGCGCATCGGGACGCGTGTCGACGTAAGGAGCGGCTTCGATGAACCGCGCCGGGTCGAGATCCATCGCATAGAGATCGTGCCCGTAAGAGGTGTAGCCGACGTAGACGAGGGTTTTCCCATCGTCACTCACCTCGGGGTAGAGCGCGCCCGTTCGGACGTTGGTGACTTGCCACAGCTTGGTCGTGCTGCGATCGAAGGCGAAGACGTTGGGGATCCCAAACCGGCGATCGGACGCAAAGTAAATCGTCTTGCCATCGGGAGAGAAGCTCGGCTCCCAGTCCATGGCCCGGTCGCGCGTCACCTCGGAAAACTGGCCCGTAGCAACGTCGACGAGGCGGATGTCGCGGAAGCCGCCGGCTGTCCAACAGCTGTAGGTGACCCACTTGCCGTCTGGTGAAAAGCGTGGCGTGTACGCCTGCTCGAAGCGAGCGCTCGGCACCAGGGCGCGCGCGTCCACGAGCTCGCCCTTTTGGGTGAGGCGCGCGATCATCAGGGTGGTCGTGCCACGATGGTTCTCGGTGAAGACCACCTGGGTTCCGTCGGAGCTCACGTCGGGCTCCTGGGCACGCTCACCCTCGGTGAGCCGCTGGCGGTCCGGCTCGTATCCACTTTCGGACTGCACGCCCGGCGCAAGGAGAAATAGGTCGTTGAAGCCGTAGATCCGCTTGGTGATGGCGACCGAATTGAAGACCACCTTGCCATCGGCGGCAAACGACGCCACGCCGCGCGAGGCGGTGCGAATCATCAGCGACTCGTCCGACTCGCGCGCCGACTTCATGTCGTCGAGCGGCAGTCGATAGATTCCCGAGCGCGAGTGGCCGTCATCGCGATAGTAGACGAGCTCTCGGGAAGCCTTGGTCTTCATCGCCGCGCGGGGCACGAACCGCGGGCTTCCGATGGTCTGCCCGTGATGGGTGAGACGCACGCCCTCGCGAACGCCGAGCGTCTCGACCTGTCGCATCTGCTCGCCGTAGTGTTGCTCGAGGTAAGCCGACCAGCCTTCGTAGAGCTCTTCGTAGGTTCGACCCGTGGCCCGTCGCATCGATCGGTTGACGGACCAGGGAATGATCTGTTGTCCGTAGTCACGGGAGACTGCGCGCAGGGCGCCGTCGCCGTAGACGTCTGCGATCCACGTCAAGAACCGCGATCCGTACAGGTACCAGAGGTTTCCCTGCGGCCAGCGGCGCACGAAGTGCGACATCTGATCGAGACCGGCGAGCCGATGATCGAGGGTGTCGGCGCGCAGGTACATGTCGAAGATCGACGATCGGTTGCGTCCGCCGCTGGTGTGCTCGCTCTCCTCGAGAACCGCGAGCCCTTCCAGAATCCATCGCGGCTGCGCCCGATTCGGCGACCAGCGCTTGCCGGCGACCACGTTGACCAGCGCCGGGACGCCGAGGATGGTGTCGGTGTGCAAGACGTGGGTGTACTCGTGGGTCACGAGCTCGAGCTGCCAGTCGTCGTGGTCGCCGAGGGGAGAGATGTCGTCGGGCGCGGTAACGAACAGGTGAAGCGCGTTGTAGGGGACCGAGTCGGCGTAACCGTTGGCGTCGTCGGTGTTGTCGTACAAGACGATGTCGGTGACTTCCGTGGTTCTCCAGCCGAGCGCCGTGGAAAGGCGATCGTTCACACCCTCGACGATCGCCGCGAACTTGTCGGCGACCGGCTCGAGCCCCTTGTAGTAGTGAATTCGAAAGTGGGCCGTCTCGACCGTCCACCATTGCAGGTACGGATCGCCCGCTGCGCGAGCAGGGGTACACAGCCACGACATTTCGAAGACGACCGCGACGACGAAGGCACAGCACGAGAGGCGGACGCGCGAAACGATCAAGCGCTGTATCTTCTACTGGATCAGATTGTTACTGCCAGCCGAAGCCCCAAGAACGGCGTTACAAATCGTCGTGAAAGAGGGGCTCCCGGTTACGGACATACCGGTAGACGAGCTGCCGCGCCTCGGGTGTGATCTGGGTGAACTGCGCGCCGAACCCGGGCTGCGCCGTCTGGCTCTGGCTCTGCGAAGAATCGATGGTCTCGCGCGTCCACCTGACGACGGCATTGGCGTCGAACTCGTAGCCGCCCGGCATCGAAACGTGAATGGTGATGGGTTGGCCGATGGGAGGGATCTTGTAGGTCGCCACGAAAAGACCGCCGTGCTCGACGACGTCGTTGCCCGACAGGCCCTTGTAGAAATTCGAAGCGCTGTGCGCGCCGAGCTCGGCGTCGATACGTGCGCCGGAGCCCTGCGGGGCCGGCGAGGCCACGGGCGCGGCCTGCGGCGCAGGTTGATAAGCCTGGGCCGGAGCTTGGTAGGCGGGCTGCGCGGGAGCCACGGGCGGCGCCGGTGCGACGTAGGTGGCGGCATACGCCTGGGCCGTTTGCACCGGCGGCGCATACGCCTGCTGCGCGGGCTGTGCGTAGGCTTGTTGCGCGGGCTGCGCGTAGGCTTGTTGCGCGGGCTGCGCGTAGGCTTGTTGCGCG
>JBBSDY010000528.1:0-3860 GCA_038240245.1 Polyangiales bacterium | reverse complement strand
GGCGTTGGCCTGGGCCTGCGCCACGAGTGGTTGAAGGAGCGCGCCGGCTGCGGTCGTCCCCACGCCGCCGAGGAAGGTGCGTCGCAACATGCGGAGTTTCTTGTCGGTGTTCATGGGTGGTCCTTATTGTCCCGCCGGTTTGCCAATTTGCCGCGTGAGGAATGCCGGTGACGTGACCAGCGATCGGAACAAGGTCCCCAACGACCCCGTGGTCACGAACTCGTCCATCACGCGGTGGATCTCGCAAGAGTTCTCGACTTCGGGATTGTGATCGAGCGTGAACTTGGCGAGCCGGTCCACCGCACAATCGGCAGCTCGGCGCCCTGCTTGGAGCTTGGCGGCGACCTGTCGAACACCGGACACGACTCCATTCAGCTCGTCGAGGCCTTTGATGGTGGCCGACGTGTCGATGGGGCCCATGGTCTCGGGATCGATCGCCCGGTGGCGACCGATGGGATCGTAGTCCTCGGTCATGAGCCCGAAGGGATCGAAGTTGGCATGGCAGGCCCCGCAGGCCCCCATGGCGTCGCGCTTGCGCGCGCGCTCGCGCTCGGTTCCGGTGATGGTCTTGAAGATGTCGGTTGCCCCGGCCGGCGGTGCACCGATCGCGATGCCGCAGACGAGGTTGTTGTAGACCCAGAGGCCGCGATGCACGATATCGTCGCTTCCCGCGTGCTGGTTGGACGACGCAAGCAATGCGGGATGCGTCAAGATACCTGCGCTGTACGCGTCGCCCTGAAGATCGACCGGGACCAACTGCGGGCCCGTCACCCCGGGAATCTTGTAAACGGTCGCCAGCTCCTGGTTCGCGTAGAATCGGCGCGTCGTCAGCAGCTCGCCGAATTTGCCGTTGGACATGATCTCTTCCAGAAGCATTTGGGCGCTCTGGTAGAGGCCAGTCTTCACCGAATCGGTGAACTCGGGGAACACCTTCGGGTCTTTCTGCGCGAGCGGCAGCTTCTCGAAGTTCAGCAGGTACGACAGCTTGCTTTTCAGATTGTCGCGCGCCGTCGTCGTCGCCATGAGACGGTCGACCTCGGCCGCCAGCGTGTCCGGTTTGAGAATCGAGTTGTCGAGCGCCCTGGCCCAAAGCTGGGCGTCCGGCACCGTGTTCGTAAGCGCGAAGCTCACCGCTGTCGCCAGCTCAGGCCCCGTGAGATTGACCTGACTGAGCGCGGGGGCGGCCGACGCGTCGGTACCAAACTCACTGCGGTAAATGAACGCGGGGTGCCCCAGCGCAGCCTCGATGGTGAGCTTCAACGCGCGGTCGACCGGGTCGGTGGCCACCACGCTGGTAAAGATCGCCATGAGCCCGGTCATCTCGTCGGATGTGACCGGGCGCCGCCAGGCGAGTGGCAGCTTTTCGGCCAGGTAGGTCTGCAGGCAGGTGGCGGTCACCGGGTTGGTCCCGCAGGGATGGATGTTCGCGGCAACCTGGTCGGCCGCGGTGAGGTAGGCCTGGACCACCTTGTCACTGCTCACCTGCGCGCT
This sequence comes from Polyangiales bacterium, assembly GCA_038240245.1. Lineage (GTDB taxonomy): Bacteria > Myxococcota_A > Polyangia > Polyangiales > Polyangiaceae > DASWDH01. The sequence goes on along the minus strand of JBBSDY010000528.1, from coordinate 2,369 downwards.
CTCGTCGACCTGGTACTCGCCGTTCGTGGCCTGCACCGTGGTGACGTCACCCGTGTAAGCGACACCGAAGACATCACGTACGATGTTCACGTACTGCTGATCGGTGATGCGCGAAATGCGCGCGGGTGCGAGCGAGGCGTTTGGTATGCAGGCATCTGCTCCCGAGCCACCCGCGCCGCCCATCGTGCCGCCACCGCCGGTGGGGTTCAATCCGCTCCCCGGCGAGCCGAGATCGTCCCCGATTTGCCCGGAGCAAGCGGCCGCCCCGAGCGCCGTCAGAATTGCGAAACAGCTGGCACCAAACTTGGTTTTCATTCCGATCACCTTGCGAGCGCCTGACATCGAGGGTGGACCCCCCCCGACGTACTCTCCCGCACCTTAGAACTGCCGGACGCGGCCAAACGGATCGCAAAAGGTTCGCACCGCGCTCTCGAGCGGCGAACGCGGCGCATCATTCGAATGTCGAGGGGTCGTTCTTCAGCGCGGGGCCCGGCAAATTTCCGCACGCCGGATCCGGATCCCGATCGCTCACGACCGTCGGAATGCAGCCTCGAGCAGCATCTTCTGCTCCAGATCGTGACTTGCGTGCGAGCCCGTGGCGGGGCTCGCGCTCTCGGCCCGGGCAACGCAGGTGAGGGGCAATCGCCTTTGCAACAAGACGGGCAGCCGCGTGTTCAAGCAATACCACGCGCCCATGTTCCACGGCTCGTCCTGGACCCACACCAGTGGCGTGCCGTCCTTGTAAGGGGCGAGCGCGTTCACGATGGCGTCGGAGATCGGGTAGAGCTGCTCGAGGCGAATGATCGCGACATCGGTGGCGCCGAGCTCGGAGCGCTTCTTGTCGAGATCGTAGTAGACCTTGCCCGAGCAGAGCAGGATTCGCCGCACATCCCCGGGATCGACCCCCGATGTATCTCCGATCACGCGCTGAAAGGATCCGTTGGCAATCTCGTCGATTGTCGAGGTCGGCAACCTGAGCATGCCCTTGGGGGTCATGATGATGAGCGGCTTTCGCCAGGGCCGTAGAACCTGACGGCGCAGCACGTGGAAAATTTGCGCGGACGTCGTCAGGTTGCACACCTGGATGTTGTCTTCCGCCGATTGCTGCATGAAGCGCTCGAGACGCGCGCTCGAGTGCTCGGGCCCCTGGCCTTCGTAGGCGTGGGGCAGAAACAAGACGAGCCCGCTCAGGCGGTGCCACTTGTCCTCGCCCGAGATGACGAACTGGTCGATGATCACCTGCGCGGCGTTCACGAAGTCGCCGAACTGCGCTTCCCAGATGACCAGGCCGTCGGGGTAGTCGAGGCTGTAGCCGTACTCGAACCCGAGCGCGCCAGCCTCGGAAAGAGGGCTGTCCCACACCTCGAAGCGGCCGTGTCCGCCGGCAAGCTGAGCGAGCGGAACGTAGGGCGCGCCGCTCCGCGTGTCGACGACGGTGGCGTGGCGGTGGCTGAAGGTACCACGGCGTGTGTCTTGTCCGCTCAATCGGATGGGCACGCCCTCCGAAACGAGCGAGGCGTAGGCGAGCATCTCGCCGATACCCCAGTCGAGCGGCTGCCCTTTCTCGACGCGTTCCATGCGCTGCTCGAAGAGCCGCGTGATCTTGGGATTGGCCGAGAAGTAAGCGGGCAGCGTGACGGCGCGACGGCAGAGCTCGACGAGCTTGTCGCGCGCGACGGAGGTGGGCACTTCGGGGATGAGCGTGTCGGCGCCGCCGGCGTAGTGCGACCACAAGCCACCCATCGCCGTGGGCACCCACGAGAAGTCGCCCTTGCGCGCCTCTTCGAGCGCCGCGTCGAGCACGGCGCGGCGGCGCACGACGATCTCTTCGGCCTGGGCCGTCGTGATCTGTCCCATCTCGAGAAGGCGGCGCACGTAGACCTCGCGCACGCTCGGCTTCTTGTCGATGATCGAATACATGAGCGGCTGCGTGAAGCGCGGCTCGTCGGCCTCGTTGTGGCCGTAGCGGCGGTAGCAGTACATGTCGACGACGACGTCTTTGCTGAAGCGCTGCCGAAACTCGATGGCCAGCTTGGTGACCTGACCGACGGCCTCGGGATCTTCGCCGTTGACGTGAAAGACCGGGACGTTGAGCATGCGCGTCACGTCGGTGGCGTAGCGCGTGGAGCGAGCATCGCTGGGAACGGTGGTAAAGCCGATCTGGTTGTTGACGACGACGTGGATGGTGCCCCCCGTGGTGTAGCCTTCGAGGCCCGCCAGGTTGAGCGTTTCGCCCACCACGCCCTGACCCATGAATGCGGCGTCGCCGTGGATGACCAGGGGCATCACGCGTCGTCGATCGCGGTCGCCGCGGCGGTCTTGCTTGGCGCGCACGCGCCCCTCGACGACGGGATTGACCCATTCGAGGT
>JBBSDY010000527.1:0-3868 GCA_038240245.1 Polyangiales bacterium | reverse complement strand
GTTCGTCATGCTGCTGCTCGTTCTCTTCTACGTGGTCACCGGGCCCGCTTCGGATTCGTCGGCCTGGTTCGTGAGGGGCACGGCGGCAAGCGATCGAATCTTACACGGCCAGGTCTGGCGCACCGTGACGGCGCTCACCCTACACGCCGACACGCTGCACGTGCTCGGCAACGCTCTCACGGGCAGCATCTTCCTTTCTGCCGTCAACCGGCGGCTGGGCGATGGTCGCGGTCCGCTGCTGATGCTGGTCGCCGGTGCCCTTGGCAATGGGATGAACGCGCTGTGGTACCGGACGGGGCATCTTTCCATCGGCGCATCGACGGCTGTTTTCGGGGCGGTCGGGATTCTCGCCGCGACCCAGCTCGCCGTCGACCGCGGCGCCGGGCCGCGCTCGTGGCTCGAGCGGGCCGCACCGGTGGTGGGGGGGTTCGCGCTTTTGGGGATGTTGGGGGCCAGCCCGCACAGCGATTTGCTGGCCCACCTTTTTGGTTTTTTTGCGGGGATTTTGGTGGGGATCGTGGGGGGACGGGTGCGCCGGGGGGGTGAGCGGAGCTCGGCCCTGGTGCAAATCGTCTGTGCCGTCGCGACGGTGGCGATCGTCATGGGATCGTGGAGCTTGGCGCAATCGGACGAGCTTCTGCGGCATGTCGTGGCACGATGACGCCCCATGCCGAATGACAAGAAGCCTCTCCCCTCCGATGCCTTCGTGTTCTTCGGTGCCACGGGCGATCTCGCCTACAAGAAAATCTTCCCGGCGTTGCAATCGCTCGTCCGCCGCGGTCGGCTGCAGGGGCCCATCGTGGGGGTGGCGAAATCCGGATTCACACGCGACCAGCTCATCGCGCGGGCGCGGGCCAGCATCGTCGAGCACGGGCGGCTCGACGAAGCCGCCTTCGCCAAGTTGGTCGAGCGCTTGCGCTACGTGGATGGCGACTACAACGATGATTCGACGTTCGAGCAGTTGCGTGGTCAGCTGCAGGGAGCACATCGTCCGGCGTACTACCTGGCCATCCCGCCCAGCATGTTTCCCACGGTCATCGAGAAGCTGAGCGGACCCACGCACGTCGCGAACGGTCGGGTGATCATCGAAAAACCCTTCGGACGCGATCTCGCATCGGCCCGCAGCTTGAACGAGACCCTGCGCCAGGCATTTCCCGAGTCGTCGATCTTTCGAATCGATCACTACCTCGGCAAAGAAGCGGTGCAGAACATCCTGTACTTTCGTTTCGCGAATGCCTTCCTCGAGCCCATCTGGAACCGCAACTACGTCGAGAACGTCCAGATCACCATGGCCGAGAGCTTCGGCGTCAGGGGTCGCGGCAAGTTCTACGAAGAGACGGGCGTCATTCGCGACGTGATCCAAAATCACCTTTTGCAGGTCGTGAGCTACCTGGCCATGGAGGCCCCCTCCAGCGTCTATGCCGAAGCCATTCGCGATGAGCAGGCCAAGGTATTGAAAAATGTGCGTCCGATGACCGCCCAAAACATGGTGAGCGGCCAGTTCCGCGGCTACCTCGACGAAACGGGCGTCGCGAAGGACTCCATCGTTCCGACGTACGCCGCCCTTCGCGTGCACGTGGATTCGTGGCGGTGGGACGGCGTTCCGTTCTACGTGCGGGCGGGCAAGCGCCTCACCACGACATGCACCGAGGTCATCGTCGAGCTCAAAAATCCGCCGCAGGTCGTCTTCAACGAAGCCGCGCCGCCCATGGGCAACTATGTTCGATTTCGGCTGAGTCCCCAGGTCGTCGTCGCGCTGGGCGCTCGCGGCAAGCTTCCCGGCGAGCGGATGATCGGCGCTCCCGTCGAGCTCTCCGTCGTCGAAGAGCCGGAGCAAGGCTCCGACGGGCGGATGGAGGCCTACGATCGCCTTCTTGGCGATGCGATGCTCGGAGATGCCACGCTGTTTGCGCGGCAGGATGTGGTCGAGGCAGCGTGGGCCATCGTCGATCCCGTGCTGCAGGCGCCGGATCCACCTATTGCCTACGACTCGGGCTCGTGGGGTCCCAGCGAAGCTGACCGGTTGGTCGAGGAAATCGGGGGATGGAATGCTCCGGCCAACGCGCCGACCAGCCGCTCGATTGCGAGCCCCGGACTTAACGAGGTACCGGGCCTCCTCGAATGATCGTCTCAGCGCTTGAAAAGCGCGAGCGATAAGTTCACGTTGCTCGATACGCCAACCGGCTAAGCTGCAGCACCGTGAGCCGCGAAGGTGCCAAGAAGGGCCAGTCCGTTGCGTTCGCCGTCACCTGGCTCGCCTACGCCACGTACTATCTGGGTCGCAAGGGCTTCAGCGTCACCAAGGCTCGCATCGTCAAGGAGCTCGGCCTCGGCGAAGGCATGCTGGCCACCATCGACACCGGGTACCTCGCCGCGTATGCGATCGGTCAGTTCACGAGTGGCCTCATCGGCGATCGCATCGGCGCGCGTAAGCTCGTGGCGGGGGGCATGTGCGTGGCGGCAATCACGTGCGCGGCGTTTGGCCAGGGGACGAGCGCGGTCATCTTGCTGGTCGCCTTCACCCTCAACGGTTTCGCGCAGTCGACGGGATGGCCGGGAACCACCAAGGCCATGACCGAATGGACCCGGCCCGAGACGCGCGGCTCGGTGATGGGCCTTTGGTGCACGTGCTACCAGGTGGGGGGCATGGTGGCGACCTGGTTCGCGACCTGGCTGCTCGCGCACTACGGTTGGCGAAGTGCCTTCACGGCGCCCGCGGTGTGCATCGCCGCGGTGGGTGCTCTGGTCTTCGTCACGTTGCGCCCCGGCCCCTACGTACTCGTCGACGGGACGGTGGCCTCGCGAAGATTGGCGGGCCGCGCGGTCCTGCGAAGTCCCATCCTCTGGAGCTACGGCTGCGCGTATTTTTTTATCAAGCTGATGCGCTACAGCTTTCTTTTCTGGCTCCCCTACTACCTTCACACGGCCCTCGGTCTCGGCGAGGTCCAGGCGGGGTACCTGTCCATCTCCTTCGAAGTGGGTGGCGTGATCGGAGCCGTCTCGATTGGCATCGTCTCCGATCGACTGACAACCGTGTCGCGATCGCTCGTGGCGGCGACCGGCCTGGTCGGGCTCGCCGGAGCGCTGTTCCTGTATGCGCGGCTCGGGCCCTCGTCCCCGGTGCTGCAGTTCACCCTCATGGCGCTGGTGGGTGCGCTCCTCTTCGGCCCCGACTCCCTCGTCTCGGGAGCGGCTTCGCAGGACGCCGGAGGACCCGAGGCCGCGGCAAGGGCGACCGGGTTCGTCAACGGCGTCGGTTCCGTCGGCGCCCTCTTGCAGGGGTACGTCACCGTGGGGATCCGCAAGGCGTTTGGCTGGTCGGCGGTTTTTTACGTCTTCGTCGGCCTGGCCCTTCTGTCTGCCGCCGCCCTCGCGCCGACGTTTCGACGCACGCGGGCCTTCTCCGGCGCGTCATTGGCCTGACCATGTGGCTGGCATGCGACCTTTCATGACGATCGCAGACAACCTCGAAAACCCGCGACTTTAGTGAAGCGAATCGCCGGAGGAAACTGAATGCATCTGGGGGGTTAAGTTTCATGGTCCGAGACCCGTTTGTGCTGAGGGAGCGTCACTGAGAAACAACGAGCATCACGGCATGGGGACCTCACCCGATGAGTAAGCAGCGCTGGGAGCGCGAGCGCGAGGCGCTGCGCAGGTTCTCGCGGGCGCTTGCCGAAGAGGCGCGGGGTGGACACCTCGAGGAAGCCCTCGAGGTCGTGCTCGGCGCGCTCGATCTCGAGGCGGGAGCTGCATTCTCGGTGGATGGCGCCTTTCTCAACCTCGTGGCCGAGCGGCGCGCGGGCTCAGGTGGCAACGAGGCCCCGGAGGCGCCGCGCAAGCACGACGCCATGCGCGAGACCCTGCTCGC
>JBBSDY010000526.1:0-3876 GCA_038240245.1 Polyangiales bacterium | reverse complement strand
GGGTCCCTCGCTCACCACCTCGACATGAGCGGGCCCGGTCACGTCGACGGGGTCTTGCTTGTAGATGCTTTCGATGTCCCAGGCGTCCCAGTTGGAGGGAACGTCCTTGTACATGCGAAACGAGTTGCACGGCCCCCGGGTGAGCTCGTGGCCGGTCTCCTTGTCGATGATGCTCGAAATTTCTCCCTCTCGGTTGATGGAGAGCCGCAAGACCTCGTTCTCGAGCGACGTCACCGAGGCGTGCACCCCTGCGCGGGGCGAGGACGCCGGCGCCTTTTCGATCGTGGTCCACCCGCACGAAGGCACGTCCTTTACCCATGCGAACGAGGTGCCCTCGATCGTCTGCACCATCAGCGATTGGCCGCTCTGATCCGTGGCGCCGCGAAATCCCCGGGGCAACGGCACGAGTGCGTCTCTCTTCCACGAGAGCGAGTTGAAGACGGTGATCGCATCGCCGTCCTTCTTGAGAAATGCTCGCGCCGCCTTCTCTGCCGTCTTCTCGGCGCCGGCGATCACTTCGTCGTACGCGGCTTCGGCTTCGTCGTAGACGCGCTCGATCGACGAGCCCGGGATGATGTCGTGAAACTGATTCAAGAGAACTGCCTTCCACAGCTCGTCCATGGCCGCGAGCGGGTAGTCGAAGCCGGCGAGCGCGCACGCGGCCGCACCCCACATCTCGGCCTCGCGCAGCGCGATTTCGCTTTTGCGATTTCCCTTCTTGGTTTTGGCCTGGGACGTGTAGGTGCCGCGGTGTGCCTGGAAATAGAGCTCGCCCACGTAGACGGGCAGCGGCGCGGCTTTCTTCTCCTCGTCCCGGAAGAACTCCAGGGGATCGACCTGCTTGGTCCTGGGCACGCCCTCGAGATCCTGCTGGCGCCGTAAGAATTCGAGGTGCTTGCGCGTGGGCCCTCCACCTCCATCGCCGAACCCGAAAGGGTAAAGGCGCGTGTCGATCACGTCTTTTTGCACGCGCTCCTTCCAGCGACCAATCACCTCGCGCGGCTCGGTGCGCGCGTTGTAGTCGTTGTGGATGTGCGAGAGCAGCCTGGTACCATCGATGCCCTCCCAGTAGAAGGTGTTGTAGGGAAAAAGATCGCCGCCGTTGTAAGCCCAGAAGATCTTTTGCGTGGAAAAATACTTGATCCCGCAACCCTGCATGATCTGCGGCATCGCACCCGAGTACCCGAAGACGTCGGGCAACCACAAAAGCTCGCAATCGACACCGAACTCGTCCTCGCAAAACCGTTTTCCGTGTACGAATTGCCGGATGAGCGCCTCGCCGCCGCTGATGTTGGTATCGGCCTCGACCCACATCCCTCCTTCGACCTTCCACTGTCCCCGGGCAACTGCCTTCTGAATGCGCCGATAGAGATCGGGATAGAGCCGCTTGACCATCCGGTAGAGGTGCGGCTGGCTCTGCAAGAACCGGTACTCCGGGTAGTCCGCCATGAGCCCGAGCTGCGTCGAGAACGTGCGGGCGCATTTGCGCTCGGTCTCGGCAAGAGGCCACAGCCAGGCGACATCGATGTGGGAATGCCCGAAGCAGTACATTTGGGGCGCGGTCGAGCCGTTCTTGCAAGCGAGCGCTTCGCGCAGACACGCGCGACCTTTCTTGATGGCCGCCCGCAGAGGGGCGGCAGGCAGCTCGAGATCGACCGCGAGCGTGAACTGGCGCAGAGCCTCGTCGATGCGGACCACGCGCAGTGACTCCGGGTCGATGTTGTCTCGCACCTGCACCAAGGTCTCGAAGTCCATCCACGCCTGAAACAGCTCCTCGTCCCAGATGCCGAACGTCGCTTCGCCGACGGTCCTCTGGGTCGGGCCCGGCTCGGGAATGGCCACGCGGCCATGCGGAACCGGGCCATGCCCGACTGGCGTTGGTCCGTGCCCGGCATAGCTCTCGGCAAGAAACTCGAACGACCGCCTGGCCACGCCCTTCTTGGTGATGGGGATATGGTCATGGGCCCAGTCTTCGGTGCCAGCGGCCGCGCCATTCACGTAGACGACCGTGTCGCCGCCCGAGCCGACCCTCAGCACGATGCGCTGGCCGCTGGCCTCGCCGGGGAGGGTGAATTTGCCCTGGAACCAGCCGTATTGCCACTTCGATCCCCACGCGTCTCCCGGGGCGATGGGCCGAAACCGCTTGCTGGCCGCCTGGCGATGGGTGAGCTGATCGTGCGTGAAGAATGCCTTCAGCCCGACCGTGCCGAGAGGGCGATAAAACAGCTCGGGGATGGTCTTCTGCCAGTGCTCGATGCGGCGGCGCCATTCGGGGGTGAGTGCCATGTGCGCATCTCACCCGGAAGCGGGCGTCGACTCAATGCATTCGGCTACGCTCGTGTATGCACTTTTCTGCGGTTCGAGGCGCGGCGGCGAAACTCGGCGGTGGTGAGACCGGTGCGCTGCTTGAACTGACGGTAAAAGAAATACGAGTTTTCGTAGCCCAGCCGCTGGGCAATGTCCTGGGCGGGCTCGGCCGTTTCGGCCAGAAGCTTCTTGGCCTTCTCGATCCGCTCGTTGATGAGATAACTCTTCGGTGACGCGCCCACCGCCTCTTTGAATACGTGCGCGAAGTGCGACACGCTCATGAACGATCGCTTGGCGAGCTCGGCGAGGTTCAGATCGCCGCTCAAGTTCTGCTGGATCGCCTCGACCGCCGAGCGGACGCGCTGCTCGGGCGACGTCGGGCCGCCCGAGCCGTTCACCCGTTTGCCCATCGCCTCGTCGACCGCCCGTCGCAAGAGAACCACGAACTCGACGAGGTAGGCGCCAAGCAGCAGATTGCCCCCCTCGCGTGCGTGCTCCTTCTCGTCGATCATTCGTCCGAAGATCTCGAGGAAGCGAGCCCGGGCGGGCAAAGGAATGACGGGACCCAGCCGCTCTCGCTTGGGAAACTCGAGGCGCGCCGACGAGAGCTCGTCGGGATGAAAGCGAATCACGAAGTACGAGATGGTCTTCGACCCCGAATACTCGCGGTGCACGTCACCGGGACGGAAGATCATCAGATCGCCTCGACGGGCGCGAAATGTCTGGCCGTCGACCACCACGCACCGCGTTCCGCGCAAGATGTAGATGAGCTCGAAGTGCGGATGCGCGTGCGCGGCGATGTCGTACGGCCCCTTGACGTTCAAGAACATCTGAACCGAGGCGTCGTTGAAATCCAGTAGGTCGACGTCCGTCTTTGCGCTCCTCCTAGCGTGATGGCCGCAAGAACCAATCCATGATTTGACTCTCGAGACCGAGAACATCGCCATACCCCAGGTCGAGCTTCGCCGGAAACCCCATGTGGCCGCCGCGCTCGATCCACCGCACGGTGGTCTTGGGGCCGCATCGGCTGGCGGCGTCGCGCACCACCGAAGAAGGCACCATGGGGTCGTTTTGCGCGTAGACCAGAAGCGACCGGAGCTCGAGACCGGGCAACCACGGCCCCACGCTGACCGAACGGTAGTAGTGGCTGGCATCACGAAAACCGTGGCGAACGGCGACCACACGGTCGTCCCACTCGCGGATCTTCTTGATGCGGCGCGCCTCGCCGATCGGCAGGGGAACGGGATGACGCCGCGCGACGCCTTCGTAGATTTCGAAGAGGCCGGAAAGCACGTTCTTACGATACACGGCGCACGCCGGGCCATCGAAGGCGCGCGCCGCCAGATCGAGATCGAGCGGAGGTGAGACCGCGGCAATCGCCGCGACCCGGGGGCTCGGCCCATCGACGCCGTACCGAAGCGTCACGTGACCTCCCAGCGAATACCCGAGAACGTACACGCGATCGTAGCGAGCAAGCGCGGGACTCTCGAGCGCGGCGTGCAGGTCCGCCGTCAGGCCCGCGTGGTAAAAATCGTCGCCCTTGCGATCGGCCCCGCGCAGGTACAGCCG
>JBBSDY010000525.1:0-3880 GCA_038240245.1 Polyangiales bacterium | reverse complement strand
GCCGTGGTCGAGGCGCTCGTCCAGCGCGGCGTCCCCCGCGATCACCTGCGCTCGCAGGGCTATGGCGAGTACTGCCCCCTCGATGAGGGCCACAACGATGCGGCCTGGGAGAAGAACCGCCGCGTCGAGTTCAAGGTATTGAAAACCCAGGACGGCTCCACGGGCGTCGAGTTGGGATGCAAGCGGGCTCGCGACAAGGGCGTGATCCCGGCTGCGGTGCCGTGAAGCGTTCGGGCTTCACGGCCTGCCTGGTTCTGTGCTCGGCGGTCGTGGCCTGCGGTTCGAAGGGTGCTGTGGCCGTGTCGGCGTCCATCGAGTCGCCAGCGGTCGCCGTCGGTGGCGCGTCGGCGCTCGCAGCCAGCTTGAGTGGTGGTTTCTCGCTCTTTCTCGAGCTGGGTGCCTACGCTCCCAGCGGGACCGACGTGACGCCCGGTGAGGGCAACTTCACCCTCGTGAAGCCGGGCGATCAGTCGTCGTTGCTGCTTCTGCACCTGACGTCGTCGACACCCAGACCGTTCCACCTCGAACCAGGCGCAAAGAGCAACGTCCCGTTCACCATCGCCGATCAACCGGGATCGTCGATGCAGGTCGTCACCACGGACGAGCTTTCCAGCATCTGCAAGACCAAAACCGTGCAGATTGCCGGATCGATTACCGATACCGCGAGCGGCAACCCCACCCCCGTCGCCTCACCATCGTTCGACGTGACCGGTTGTCCGTAAACCGCCAAGACGCCAGCAGCCAACCTACGTCGGGAAGATGCAGTGAAAGAGCTCGGCGCGGCTAGCGACGTCGAATTTGTGGAAGATCGAGGCAATGTGGTGCTTGAGGGTCTTCTCGGTGTTGCCGGTCACGCCCGCCATTTCTTTGGTGGAGAGTCCCTTCAGGAGCAGGCGGGCGACGTCGCGCTCCTTGGCGGTCAGCTCGGCGCGCTCGAGAGCGCGTTCCACGAAGTGCCCGAGCCCCTTGGGCTCGTCCCAGACCGAGCTGAGCGCCCGGCTCAGATCCTCGGCGCGGAACGGCTTCTCCATGAGGAAGGCGGCACCGTGATTGAGGGCTTCTTTGACACGGCCCAGATCGGCAAACGCGGTGATCACGAGCACCGGCGCCCCCGTTGGTTGGACCTCCTTGACGAGATCCAGACCACTCGGCGTATCGGGACCGAGCATGATGTCCGTGACGATGGCGTCGAATGTGCGCCTTTCGAGGGCGCGGCGTGCTTCCTCCACCGTTTTGACCCACGTGCAGGCGATCGAAAGATTTTGAAGCCCCGAGCACAGCATCTCACCGGCGACTTCGTCGTCCTCGATCAGGAGGACCTGGCGTTGGGCCGTGCCCCGGCTCCCCTGGGTGCCGTGTCGGTGGTGCCGCGGCTCGATGTGCCGTGTGTCAGGCCCCGCACCGTCCGCGCCAAGCGGCACGCGTGGGGAGGGCGGAGGTGACGTGCCATTCCCTTCGCTGCGGGGGGCGTCCGAGTTCTGAGGTCCGTAAGACGTTCTCGTCGCAGTCATGGCCGATTTTATCCCTTTGGATCGTTTGGTTGCGATCCGGACTGTTTCTTCCGGGTGAAGCCCCTTGGCCTGGCGCCTTCGCGCGCTCCGGCGAGCTTTCCTTGAGCAACGTCTGTTCCACAAGTCCGATGTGCTAACCGTTCACAGTTCGCAGGCCCTCGAGCCCCGTGAGGACGGCACAAGGTCCGATCCGATACCTCGCTTCGCACCGTGCTTGGGCATTTGGGCCGTAGACTCTCACTTCGCCGGCGCACCGCGCGGCGTCCGGACGGACCGATCTGCTAGGATCGACAGGGCCGGCCGATGAACCAAGAACCCCGAGCGAGCGAGCCGGCAAGCGAGGCGGAGGGGGAGTTTCCGGCCCTCGACGAAGCTGCAATCGCGGTGCTGCAGCGCGAGCTGTCGGCCTGGCGAGCCGGTCCCGTGGCGGCGGCGTCGAGCAAAATCGCTCCCCGGCTCGCCCGCTTCTCGACGTGGAGCGATCTCGAGGTGCCCGATCTGGTGACGCCGGTCGACGTATCGGTCGACTATGGCTCCGATCTCGGCTTTCCCGGTCAATACCCCTTCACGCGCGGTGTCCAGCCCACCATGTACCGGGGGCGTCCATGGACGATGCGAATGTTCGCCGGGTTTGGAACCCCCGAGCAGACGAACCGTCGCTTCAAGTTCCTGTTGTCGCAGGGGCAGACGGGTCTCTCCACGGCTTTCGATTTCCCCACCTTGATGGGCTACGACTCCGACTCGCCGCGGGCTCTCGGCGAGGTCGGGATGTGCGGCGTCGCGGTCGATACACTGCGCGACATGGAGATCCTGTTCGACGGGATCCCGCTCGACGAAGTGACGACCTCGATGACCATCAATGGTCCAGCGATCGTACTGCTCTGCTTCTACATCGCTTTGGCCGATGTCCGGGGGACGAGCCGCTCGCTCGTCGGCGGCACCGTTCAGAACGACTGCCTGAAGGAGTTCATCGCGCAGCACGCGTGGCTCGTTCCGCCGCGGCCCGCCATGCGCGTCGTCACCGACATGATCGAGTTTTGTAGCCGCGAGGTGCCCCGTTTCAACACCGTCTCGATCAGCGGCTACCACATTCGCGAAGCAGGCGCGACCGCGACGCAGGAGCTTGCCTTCACGCTCGCCGACGGTCTTGCCTACGTCGAGAGCTGCCTCGCGCGCGGTCTTCTCATCGACGATTTTGCGCCCCGTCTTAGCTTCTTCTTCGATGTGCACAACGATTGTTTCGAAGAGATTGCCAAGGTCCGGGCGGCACGCCGCATCTGGGCGCGGCTCATGAAAAACCGGTACGGAGCCACCCAGCCCGAGAGCATGAAGCTACGGACCCACGCCCAAACGGCTGGCGTGTCGCTCACTGCTCAGCAACCCTACAACAACGTGGCGCGGGTCTCCCTGCAGGCACTGGCGGCGGTGCTCGGCGGCACGCAGTCGCTCCATACCAATTCGCTCGACGAGACGTTCGCCCTTCCCACCGAAGAAGCGGTGACGATCGCGCTGCGCACGCAGCAGATCGTGCTGGCCGAATCGGGCGTGGCCAACACCATCGATCCGCTGGGGGGCAGCTACTACGTCGAATGGCTGACCAACAAGCTCGAGCAGGATGCGCTCGCCTACATCGATCGCATCCACGCGATGGGTGGCATGGTGGCGGCCATCGAAAAGGGCTATCCGCAGCGCGAGATCGCCGCCTCCAGCTACCATTTCCAGCATCAGCTCGAGCAGGGCGAGCGGTCGGTGGTGGGCGTGAACCAGTTCGTGCAGAGCGATCCGTTGCGCGTGCCGACCATGCGCATCGATCGAGAAGTACAAAATGTGCAGCGCGCGAACCTGGCTCGGGTGAAAAAGGAACGCGACGCGTCGCGTCTTGCCGCCTCGCTCGCCCAGGTTCGCGATGCGGCGCGCACCGGCAAGAACCTGATGGTCCCCATCATCGAAAGCGCCAAGGCGTACGCCAGCGAGCAGGAGATCTGCGACATCTTGCGCGAAGAGCTGGGGACCTACAGCGATCCAGCCGAGTTCTAGGTCCGCAGCGCTCGATTGGGCGCTATCCTGTGCTGCACCATGCAAGCGCACCGTGGACCCGATCCATTGAGCCCGGACGAGCGAGCACGTCTGCTCGCCGCTCCCCGGCTGCGACGGCTGCCGATCCTCGGAAGTCCCACTGCGCCGACGACCAGCCTGGCCGGCGAAGCGCGCGCGATCGATGTCCAGTCGCGCCCCAGGATCGCCGTGTGGGAGCTGACACTGGCGTGCGATCTGTCTTGCCGACACTGCGGATCGCGCGCCGGAGCGCCGCGCGAGGGCGAGCTCAGCACCGAAGAGTGCCTCGATCTGGCGACCCAGCTCGCCGAGCT
>JBBSDY010000524.1:0-3881 GCA_038240245.1 Polyangiales bacterium | reverse complement strand
GGCGCGCGCCCACCAGGCGTCGAACGTCGGCGGCAGATCGGGCGCCTTTTGTGAAGGCACGGGAATCGGCTCGTACATGATCTGGGCGAGGATATCGCCCAGACCCTCGCTGTAGAAAGGGAGCTCACCCGTCAAGCACTGGTAGACGATGACGGCGAGCGAGAAAAGGTCGGAGCGATGGTCGACGCTCTTGGTGCCGCGCGCCTGCTCGGGGCTCATGTAAAAGGGCGTGCCCAGAAGCGAGCCGGTCTTCGTCCCGACGTCGGTGAGCGCGGTGTTGGCGCGCTTGGCGATGCCGAAGTCGAGGACCTTGGCGACCTCGCCGTCGTCGTCGCGCGCCAAAAAGACGTTCTCGGGCTTCATGTCGCGGTGGACGATGCCCGCCGCGTGCGCCTTGGTGAGCGCCCGCGCCACGTGCGTCGTGATGCGCGACGTCTCGCCCCACGACAGCCGCCCTACCCGATCGAGGCGATGCGCGAGGTCCTCGCCGTCCATGTACTCCATGGCGATGAACGGGACGTTTTCCCAGACGCCGTGATCGAGGATCTGGACGACGTGTGGGCTGCGTAGCTGAGCCGCCGCCTTGGCTTCGCGCTGGAACCGCAGCCGAACGTCGGGGCTGTTCTGACCCTCGCGGTCGATGAACTTGATCGCGCAAAGAACGTCGAGGCTGGTGTGCTCGGCGAGCCAGACAGATCCCATCCCTCCGCGCCCTAGCTCGCGAACGAGGCGGAAACGATCGGCTACGTTCAGTCCTTCGATGAGCTGCACGGGTGAGCGTCCTAAAGCGCGTACAAAAGATGCAAAATAACAGAGCGAGGGTACCATAGTCCCGCCGCCCACCCGCCATAATTAGTGAGGGATTCAGCCGGGCTCGCCTACATTGGACGCTGCAACTGCTAGGCGAGCGTCCGCGTCGTCACCAGCACGTCGCGGCCCTTGGCTACGAGCGTGCTCATGTCCGTGGGTGTCAGGCCCAGGGCGTCCAGCACCGCTTCACTTGCCACCGGCTGATCTTGCTCGATTTGATCTTCGAAGAGCTGCCTCGCCAGGTCGTCGGCGAGGTGCACGAGGGCCGCGCTCTTCTCGCTGACCTGACCGGACAGGGGGACGTGGTGGAAGGCGATGATCTCCACCAGCTGCGACGACAGTGCCCACGAGCGCGCCAGATCGCTGCCTGCTCGCGCGTGCCGCTCGTAAACGGCGCGCTTGACGGCGGCTCGCTGGGCGGCGCACCGCGTCTCGCGTTGCAGGTCGACGAGCGTCTGCAGCAAAACAGGGGCACCGATGTCGTGCAAGAGTCCCGCGAGAAAGGCTTCTTCGGCGTTCATGTGCGCGAGCTTGGCGATGTGCTGGCCAAAGAGCCCACAGGCCAGCGAATGGACGAACAGCTTACGGACCTCGGTCTCCCATCCGCGCACGCGAAAGACCCTGGTCTCACACGTGAAAAGTAGGGCAATCTTGCGAATCTCGAGGATTCCGACGCGCGAGATGGCCTGGCGCAACGAGACGATGGGGATGCGGGGCGCGAACAGGGCGGAGTTCGCAATGCGCAGAAGATGAGCGGCCATCGCCGCGTCGCGCCGCACGATGCTCTCGAGCCGATGGGGATCGAAGTCTTCGTCCCTCGACATCGAGAAGAGCAAGGCGGCGGCCTCCGGCAAGATCGGTAGCTCGAGCTTGCCGGAATGGATGCGCAGGTCGAGCTGGTCGCTGATGAGCCGGGGCAGGGACGGCACGGCGCGACTTTGCGACACGCTTTCGGAAGCATTGGGGAATTCCCCGGTCGAAAGCTTGGCGACGTCGTCGTCGAGATGTCGGCGTGCTCGTTCCGGAGGCATGGGAGCAGTGGCGCCGAACGGCACCCCTGTCGGAAGCTTAAAGGCGGCGCGGCGCAACAAGAGAGCTCCACCCCGCCATCCGCAGCAAGCTCGCGTTCGTCAGCGGTTTGGCCCACAATGGCGCCATGCGGTTCGGTTCTTCCCTGGCCGGCTCGATCGCTTTGTGTTGGCTCTGCGTCTCGTCGCAGCGCGATGCCCGTGGGTGGGGGAAGGTGGCCCATCGAGCTGCATCGACGGTGGTCGAGAACCACCTGACGCCGGTCGCCGCTGCAACGATACGCGATTTGCTCGAGCCTGGTGAGACCTTGGCCGATGCGTCGCTGTGGGCCGATGACCACCGTCGCGATGTCGAGGGAAGCGGAGCGTGGCACTACGTCAACGTTCCAATCACCGAAGCGCAATATGACGCGCGCTTCTGCCCGAGCACCGGTTGCGTCGTCTCCAAGATCGAAGAGCTGCGCGGCACGTTGCGCAGCCCCAAGGCGTCACGCGGCGACAAGCAACAGGCGCTACGGTTTCTGCTTCACTTCGTCGAGGACTTGCACCAGCCCATGCACGTCGGTGATCGCGGCGATCGCGGTGGCAACGATCTGCAGCTTCAGTTCTTTGGCAAGGGGATCAACCTGCACCGTCTTTGGGACGAGGGCATCATCGAGCGACACAGCACCGACGAAGTGAAATGGATCGGTGAGATCGACGCGCTCGCGACGCCCGAGCAAGCACGTCTTTGGTCGCTGGGTGGCGTCGAAGTCTGGGCCAACGAGAGCCTCGTTGCCGCGCGGCAGGCCTACTGCATCCCGGGAACGCACTCCATGCTGAAGGCTGGAGCGGCGCTCGGTCAGGAGTACTTCGACCTCGCGCTCCCCGTCGCGCGTCGCCGCCTGGCCCAGGCGGCGAGCCGCCTCACCGCCTTGCTCAACGAGATTTTCACCCCGGCTGCGGCGCCGTGAGCGGCCGCCGATTCCATCGTTGGCTGGTGCTGGCCGCGGCGCTTGGCGCGGTGCACTCGTTCGCCTGTTCGAGCGAAGAAGCGACGCGCCCCGCCAATACGCCCGCCTCCGGCGGCTCCAACGTCGATGGCGTCGGCGGGGCTACCATGTCGGGGTCTTCCGACGCGAGCGGAGGCAGCGCCGGGACCTCGACGACCGGAGGCGCCGCGGGAACATCGGCGGGCGGCGCACCCGCAGATGCGGATGGTGCCGGCGGCGCAAGGCCCACGGGCGACGCCGCGTTCGCGGGCGACAGCGACGCGTTCGGCATCAAGATGCTTTACCCGACGCTCGCCGGCGGCAAGGTTTGGCTTTCCAAATGGAACGACGGGGCCGCGCGCACCTTCAAGGCAAAAGATCCGCACGATCCGTGGTTCGACGCCGACCACGGTGACGCGAGCTACACGACCGACGGAGACGGCATCTTCAAGATCTCCGGCGCCGTACCTCGCATGTACGTGCACGATCCGTTGCTCGTCGACCAGTGGCGCGACGTGGAGATCACGATGTACTTCATGCGCGTGGCCGATTCGGGCATTGCGTATGGTGGTCTGGTGGCGCTTGCCCGGACCAATCACGGCACCATCGGCAGCGAGAACGTCAACCTTTGCGACACCCGGGGCATCGATGCGCGCATGCGTTACGACGGCCACATCGACTTCGAAAAAGAAACCAGCCATCCCAATTCGGTAGCTATCCAGAACGCGCCGTACTGGAACGGCGAGATGATCAAAAACCAGTGGATCGGCTACAAGCAGGTCGTCCGCGATCTTCCGACCGGTGACGTGAAGCAAGAGCTCTGGATCGACGAGGCCGACGGCGCAGGCGGCGGAAGCTGGAAGAAGCTGGCCGAGCTGGTCGACACCGGCAAAAATTTCGGAGTGGGGGGAACGCCGTGCAAGGGTGGCGTCGATCCCGCCGCGCGTCTCACCAATGCGCCGACGCGTGACGCATCCGAATCGGGCAAACCCAACATCACCGTCTACTTCCGCAGCGACGGCGTAGGCACCAACGGGCTCCTTTATAAAAAGGGCAGCATCCGCGAGATCGC
>JBBSDY010000523.1:0-3886 GCA_038240245.1 Polyangiales bacterium | reverse complement strand
GGTGCAGCGGTTCGAGATGCACTGGGCCAGGTTCCTGGCCGTGCCCCCGGTCCCGTTGGCGGCCTCGAATGCCAGGTAGCAATCGCGTACACGGTTGAGACTGCCGGCATCGCCGATGCAGCCATCGATCTTGGCGAACGCTGCCCTGCAAGCGGGATTGGCTTCGCAAGCATCGATCTGCGTGCAGCAGCGCGCCTCGCTGCACGTGTCACAGCGATCCGTCGTCCCCTCGGTGCAGCCTCCATCGGCGGCCGCTCGCTCACTCGCCGCATCCCGGATCGCGCTCGCCGCATCCGATGCGGCCGACGCGTCCTTCGGGGCGCTACCGGTTCCCTTCGACGCATCGGACAACTCCGCGCCGCCCGATCCGGATGAGCCGACCGCGCCGGCAGCACCAGCGCGGGAGCCTGCCGCCGAAGTGCGGGCGTCGACGACGACGGCTCCCGCCTCCGAGCTCGTACCAGCGTTGCCGCCCGCCCCCGACGTGCCGCCGATGCC
The DNA here is from genome assembly GCA_038240245.1 of Polyangiales bacterium. Classification (GTDB taxonomy): domain Bacteria; phylum Myxococcota_A; class Polyangia; order Polyangiales; family Polyangiaceae; genus DASWDH01. Next base: position 3,388 of record JBBSDY010000523.1, on the reverse strand, counting down.
CAATCCCGTGGTCGAGCTCTCGCCTCCGCACGCGATAGCCGTCAGCGCAACGCAACCAGAAACAGAAATGAATTGCCAAGCTCGCATCATCGAACCTCCACCGTCTAGGGTGATCGAGCCAATGCCAGGATCATTCCACCTCCTCGACGTGGCGTCTGCGCTACATCGTGGGCTGCGCCATGGGAGTCGCCACGCGCTGCGGAGGGTCAAGACTGCCGACCCAACATACGATGCGCGCACGCAACGAGCGTTGCCAGCAAGAATCTTGCGTGACGACCTAGAAGGAAGTTGCGATCGGCCCTGGATCCCCTTGGTCCGTCTCGCGACGGATCGGAAGAGTCGAGCTAGTTGATCGGCGTGTAGACGTCACACGGAAAGCTGATGAAGATCTCGGGGGTGTCTTCCGAGTTGAGCTTGGCGCACGCCTGGCCGACGAGCTCGATGTGCGTTTCGTCGTTGGCCTTCCACCCGTTGGCGTCGTTGACGACGAGCTCTTTGCCGTCGAGGCGAACGTGGTTGTCGGGATCACCGACCTTGGCCAGGTCGATCTTGCCGTGCATCTCGAAAACGCACGATCGGACGCTGCCGATGATCGTATTGAGCGCCATCGTGAGCGCCGCCTGGTCCGCCGGGGCATAGTACATCGCGTTCGTGCCGGCGGCGGTGGCATAGGTTCCAAGGTAGGGAGGAGGCTTGTTGGGATCGCAGTTGGGACCGGTATGTCGCACGACCGGCAACCCGGCACCGGCGTTGGCGATGTCCTGCAGAAACACGGCGTGCACGTCGTCGGAGATCCCGATGACGAACGTTCCGATCTTCTGCGCGTAGGCAGCTTGTGCCTCGGCCACGCTTTCGTCCTGTCCGCAGTTGGGGTCGGCCTGCTTGCAATCGTCGGGATCGCCGTCGGTGGCGAGCAAGATGAACTTGGGACCGGCATCTTTCACGTCGGCCAGCACCTTGGCGCCCGCCTTGATGGCCGCGGCGGTGGGCGTATCGCCCTTGTAGTTGAAGGGCTTGTTGACGCCCGGGTACGCCGCCTCGACCGTTGCCGCATTGCCGAGCGCAATGTTCGTCTTGCCCATGATCGGGCACGTCGCCAGGTTGGTGTTATCGGCGGTATAGGTCGCCAGACCGAAGCGCACTTGGCCATCGAGCGTCTTCAGAAAGCCCGTGGGCGAGAGGATGGCATTGCGCAAAACGACCCAGCGCGAATCAACGCCACCCGTCGGGTACTTGTTGTCGAACATGCTGCCCGACTCGTCGACCAGCAAAAGAACGGTGGGCAGGACCTTCTCGAACTTGACGTGCAGATCGTTGCATCCGCCCCCGTCACCGTCGTTCGGGTTGCCGGGATTGATCGTCACGGTGCCCGCGCTGTTGGCCGTGTCGCCACCCGCCGAGTTGCTGTCACCTCCGCTGGCGGTGGTGATCAACGTGCCGTTGTCGCCCCCCGAATTGCCCGGCTCTCCCGTGGGCCGGCCATTGGCACCAGTGCCCGAGCAAGACGCAAGTGCTCCCGTCGCGACTCCAAGAAAGGCCAATGCTCGCATGTTCAAGGCAAGTTTTCCGCCCGGGGGTCTTGACTGTCAAGCTCCTCGCCAATGCCCACAAGGGGCCACATGTCCGCAAAAAATTGGGCCGATCAGACGCGCGCTCGTTACGCTTGCCACATGGAACGACGGACCAAGCGAAGCGACGATCGGGACGAGGCCCTACAGTACCTGGTCGAGGCGCTCGCCGACCGCAGTGAAGTCGACGCGGTGCTACTCATGAACGACCAGGGCCGCATCGTGGCGGGCATGGGTAAGCCCAAAGAAGTCAAAGGGCTTGCCAAGATTGCTGTGCCGGTGGTGCGCGGTGAAAGCTGCCAAGATTTCGACGCGGAAACGGCGGGGACCGACTTCTTCGGCCGGCAGATCACGCTCGACTCGGGACCGCTCTACCTGGCGGCCCTGGGTGAGCGCGTCTGCAAGATGCACGAAGCCGTGTACGGCATCACGCGCATCCTCGAGGCGTCCAGAGCCGCCTGACGCTACCTCCGCGGCACGTTTTCGCCGCGGCGATGGAACTTTCGGACGCGCGCCCCGTCCAATGCTGTTGCATGAACAAGCATTGGGCTTTGATCCTCGTGGTGGCTAGCGCGGCCTGCGCAGCGCCCACCGAAACGTCGCCCACGGTGGGCCACGTCTTGCTCGATCGCGACGCTCGCGCCGCCGGCACGCTCACGGTGGGTGGCGCTCGCTCATCGCCACGCCTTCCGGTGATCGCCGACGGCGATGACAAGGTCGAGTACAAGTCCGGCGACGATCCCCCGCGCGCGATTCCGTGGCAGGCGCAGAAGGTCGCCTACCTGCACGGACCGGCGGCCGACATCGAGTGGATCAAGCTGGGACGCGACGCGCGACCGGATGCGCTCCTGCTCGACAGCGACGCGACGGCGGCCGACTCCCTGGCCAGCGTCATCGGTGCCCGGGCAGCGCGCGGCCAGGATGGTCTTTATCGGATCGCGAGCCCGGATATCTACTTCAAGCTCGCGTTCTCGGGCGAGCCGGACACGCTCGTCGAAGCTTTTCCCGAGTATCTGCCGCTAAGCGAGGCTGCGCACGGTTCGGCGCCGCACGTGTTCAACGCCGACGAGCTCATGCCCCTGGGCCGCGACGAAGGATCGCGCCGCGGAGCCGAGCTGGTTGGCCTCTACCGCTTCGAAGAAAAGCTCCTGGTGCTCGATGCGACGGGTCACTACATGCTCGAACACGATTGCGCGGGTCAGCGCGCCACGAGCGGCGTCTATCGACCCGTGCGCGGCGGCATCGTGCTCGACGAGCCTGCTGCGGGTGTGATCGCGCTGTCCAGCGATGGCGAAACGCTCGTCGGCGCCGAGGGACATCGCTTCACGCCTTTCATCGTCGATGAGCTCGAAAAACGTCACGCCGGACTCTTGCACCAGGCCGATCTCGCCGGAGAAGAACCATGAATAGACGACACTTCGTTGCCTCCGCCGTCGCCGGCGCCGCCCTGTGGCCAAGCTGGTTGCGCGACGCCTTCGCCGATGGATCGGCCTGCGAGGCGCCGCCGTCCGGGCAAGGCCCGAAGCCGAGCGCGACCCGCTCGGCGGGCGCCGTCGGCGCTGCCTTTCGCAAGGCCAACCAACTCGGCAGGCGCCTGCTGGTGATCGTCATTCCCGCCGACGATGAGCAAAAGCGCGATCGCGGCGACGTATGGGGCGAGCTTCTCAACTTCGGCAGCGATGCGCAGCTCGCACCGCTCTCGTCCGCCGATGTGGTGTGCGCGACAACGGCCGACCTCAACACCGTCGTGCCGAGCACCGAAACCGGCGAGCCGCTCTTTGTCGTCGTGTCGACCGACAAGGTGCCCGCCACGATGAAAG
>JBBSDY010000522.1:0-3886 GCA_038240245.1 Polyangiales bacterium | reverse complement strand
CGTCGCGCTGGTCGGTGTCGATGGACGCGAGAACAACCCCGAGTACCAGCGGCTGTGCGAGGCCGTCGACCATGGCTCGGTGGCGGGCCTTCTCTTGATGAACTCGGCCACCGTCTACCTCTTGCCCATCCTGCAGGCCGCGGGCATCCCACGGGTGGCGATCTGGGCGCCTCTTCCCCATGCCGCTTTGCTCGGGCTCGACTTCCCGGCGCTCATCGATCGGGCGTGCACCCGCATGCTCGAGAAGGGCAAGCGCATCGCCGTGGTATCGCCCCATGCCCACAACCTCGAGGCCGCCCAAAAGCGTTTCTCGGAGCTCGGCCTCGCCCAGGACAAGCTGTGGGCCTTGCACGTTGCGCCCGTCGGATGTGAGCGAATCACCCAGCTTCTTTTCGATCGACCCGACCGCCCCGATGCGCTCTTCGTCACCGACGACAACCTGGTCGAGCCGATGGTCAAAGGTCTTGCCCGCGCCAAGGTGCAAGCAGGGCGCGACGTGTATGTGCTCGCTCATTGCAACTGGCCGCGCCCTTTTGGCCTGGCCGACGGCGTCGAGCACATTGGCTTCGACGTTCGCGAGGTGCTGCTCACCGCCAAGGAGATCATCGACGCCCAGCGGGCCGGCGAGCCCTCTCCCAACCGCGTCGTTCGACCCCGGTTCAAGAACGAGCTCATGTCCTTCCGCAAGGTCGAGACCGGCTGACATCGTCAGACCCCGAACGACAGCTCGAAGCCATCTCCCCGGTTTTCGAGCTCGTGCAAGCCGTCCCGCGAGCGAATCTCGCCGCGATCGACCTCGAGCTTGTCGCCCGAGCAGCCGTGGAACACCAGACGCAGCCAGCGGCGACGAAACTCGGGAAAGCCGTTGCCTGCGACCCTGGCCGAGACGCGAATGCGATCGCCGCGCCGCGACAGGTGGAACGTCGTGCGAAGGTACGCTTCGCTCTGGAAGGCATTGGTGAGCCCATCGTCCTCGTGAAGAACCGAATCGAACTCGCCATTGTCTTGCGGAGCAATGATGTGGAGCTCGAGAACGTCGGGCTGGTAATCCATCGTCGACTGCGGAGCGGTCACGTAGCTGGGAATGACGTGACCACCACGCGCGAAGAGCGGAATCCTGTCGAGCGGCGCGGCTGCGGTGATGTACTGGCCGCCGGTGTGACGCTCGCCGGTGTACCAGTCGATCCAGGTGCCCTCGGGCAAGTAGACGTGACGCGCCGTCTGGCCAGGCTCGAGAACTGGAGCGACGAGAAGCGCGTCGCCGAAGAGATAGACGTCGTCGGTCTCGCGGGCCTGGCGATCGTTCTGAAAATCGAAGATGAGTGGACGCTGAATGGGGTGGCCCGTCTCGGCCGCTTGCATGAAGGCGCTGTAGATATAGGGCAAGAGGCGGTAACGAAGCTCGAGCGCGGCGCGGCTGCGCTTTTCGACGCCGGGCCCGAACGACCACGGATACTGGTCGCGCTCTCCGGCCTCGTTGTGGCAACGACAAAACGGAGTGAGCGCTCCGTACTGCATCCACCGCGCGGCCAGCTCGGGCGTCGGAGTGGCCGAGAATCCTGGAACGTCAGCGCCGACGAAGGGTTGTCCGGAGATACCGAGCCCCATGGCCATCGACACGCTCATCTCGAGGTGTGACCAGTCGGAGGCGTTGTCCCCCAGCCACTGGGCGGCATAGCGCTGAATTCCAGCCGATCCGGCGCGACTCAGGATGAAAGTCCGCAGGCTCGGCTGTGCCTTGCGCATGCCTTGATGCGTCGCCATGGCCATCAAGAGCGCATATTGGTTGTGGTAGCGCTCGTGCGAGTGGTTGGCGCCGTCGCGATCGAAACGCATCGCGAAAGGCTCGACATCGCCCGTCGCCGGCTCGTTCATGTCGTTCCAGATTCCGGAAACGCCCGAGGCGATGTGTCGCGCGTTGTGCTCGCCCCACCAGGCGCGCGTTTCCGGTTTCACGAAGTCGGGGAAAACCGTGCGGCCGGGCCAAACCTGACCGATGTAGATTTGGCCCGACTCGGTCTTGCAAAACAGATTGAGGGCGCGGCCCTCGTCGTAGAGCGGGTTGCCGGGCTCGGACTTCACGCCAGGATCGACGATGGTCACCAACCGCAGCTTTTGACCCTTCAAGGTCTCGAGCATGCCGGAAACATCGGGGAACTTTTGCTCGTCCCAGGTGAAGACGCGGTAGCCGTTCATGTGCCCGATATCGAGCCACATCACGTCGCACGGAATGCTCCGCTCGCGGTATTCCTGCCCAATGCGCAAAAAACCCTCGGCGTCGTAGGCGTGAAAGCGACACTGATGGTGGCCGAGCGCCCACAGGGGAGGCGCGCCCATGCGACCGGTGATGAACGTGTACGCCTCGAGGATCTCGGGCATCGCCGGCCCGGCGAAGACGTACTCGGTGTATTGCCCGCCTCCGAACTGGCATCGGTAGCGGTTGCGACCGTCGAACTCGAAGTTGGCCTTGTGACCGTTGTCGATGAACGAGCCCACCATCTTGGCGGTCCCATTGTCGGCGCGGCAGTGATAGAAAAACGGAATCGACGTGTAATAAGGGTCGAAGCGCGTGCTCTTACCAGTGAGGGTGAGGTCGGCTTCGTGGAGCCGATTCTTCGGCAGCACGCCCGGCGTCAGGATGTCGGTGTTCCAGAGAATGAATTTGCGCCCTCGACGGTCGAAGGGTCCCGTCTTCTGGCCGAGCCCGTAGATGGCGTCGTGCGCGGCAATGCGCCGGCTCACGATGAACGCATCGTTGAGCTGCACGTACCCGCAGGGCACCCCCGCGTCGTCGCGATCGTCCTCGAAGACGACCGAGCCGTCGTCGCGGTAAGCATCGAGCGCGAAGGGGCTCTTGCGCATCACGAGACGCATGCGATCGGTCTCCAGCGTGATTGCCTCGGGCCCATCGGTCATACGAAATGGCGACGGCGCCGGCATGCGAAAGCTCGCCGCAAACGTCGGGCTCTCGTCGAAGTGGCCCGCCTGCGAGATCTTCAGGCGCAGCACATCAGGGCGCACGACGTCGACGCGAAATTTCTCGTCGCCGACTTCGAGCAGGACGCCGCGTTCCGTCTTTTGTACGGATCGCACGTCTCCCAGCGGGCTGAAATGTTTTGCCTCCATTGAGCACTTCTCGGATTGTCGTGAACCCGTGCAGTGAGGTTCATGATTGCCCCCCACACCGAATCAAGTCAAAGCAAATCGTGGTCAAACAAGGGAATTTACCGAGGAAAATCCGTATTCGGTAAACCTCGGTTCTTGACTACGCGCTTTGGTTAGCCGGCAAGCGCAGCGCAGCGAAACCAATCCTTCTTGTCTTCTATTCTTCTCATCAATTCTCACTGCTCGAGCCCCGAGCTCACCGTGCCGCCTTTGCCATTGTCCGGTGATCGTGCGCTATCGCTTGGTTAAATATCAATCTTTACCGAGAGCAAACCGCAACGCCGCCGGGCGGCCCGAGCCGCCCAATGAGCCGGAATTCTGCGGTAAACATCGAAGATTGACTACGTTTTCTGTTGATGAACAAATCACGAATGGTACCCTGTTAGACGATAACTCGAAGCTATCGCGTGCGCTCTGGCCGCGAAACATCCTTCTGATTTCAGCATGGAGGCTCCTCATGCGATGCGTCCGTTTCGTCGTAGCAGCTGCGCTCGTCCTATCCGCTTGCGCGGGCGGTGAGAGCGAGCGGCGTCCGGGCTCATCGACGTCCGGAGCCGCGGGCGCCGGCGGCTCGACTGGGTTCATCGACACCACGAGCTCGGGCGGCAGCTTGATCGGCAGCCTGGATGCGAGCCTGCCTCCCCTGCATGGCACGGTGAAGGCGGACGGCGGCGACATGCTCACCGTGTCCGGCGCGCCGGCGACAGTTCAGTTTCATGCG
>JBBSDY010000521.1:0-3891 GCA_038240245.1 Polyangiales bacterium | reverse complement strand
GCTCGATGGGGAAAATGAGGGGCGCCAGGTACCACTTGGGCCCGGCCAGGTGCTTGACGTAGCCAAACCCATTGGCCTGCAGCCCATAGAAGTTGAACAGCAAGAACACCGTGAGCGCGCAGCCGAGGGTGATGTTGAGGCTCGATGTAGGGGGAGATAGACCCGGAATCAAAGTCATCAGGTTGGCGAAGAAAATGAAGCAGGCCGACCCGCCGACGATGGGAAAGTAGCGCTTGGCGCGCTTGGGCCCCATGACGTCCCTGGCGATCCCGTAAAAGTAAGCGATGAACGCTTCCATGAAGGTGCGCAGCGTGAGCTTGTCGTCGGGGATGATCGCGCGATCGACGTCGGTCAGGGTGGCGCGCGTGCGAGCCGCCAAGATCGTCACCAGCAGGATGACCAGGATCGAGGTGATGATGGGCTCGAAGCTGCGCCAGGTGGGATCGTGCCTGCCGATGAACGAATAGCCGATGTTGTCGGCGTTCGCTTGGAGCGCCGGAAACCTGGCCAGCAGGTACGTCAAGAATGTCGTGTGCTCGGGCATCGGCTCGCCAGCCGTCTTTTAGAGGCAGTCGGTTGCGAAATCTAGGTGGAACCTTCGCCGTTTTCGAAATCGTGGCGAAGCCCGAAGAACTGCGAAACCACGATGCCGATGGGCAGCGCGAGGTAGCCCACCAGAAAGCCAACCGGGCTCGCATAATCTGCGCGTAAAACCAGGTCGACGGCCCCAAAGAGCAGAACAAGCTTGAGAGCCGCGAGCAGGCCCCAGGGGGCGCGGATTCCGCGGCGGGCAAAGAAGGCCGTGCCGATCCGGGTGAATCCCCACAGATTCATGGTGGCGAGAAATGCCCCCACGGCGACGCTGAGGCCCGAACGTCCCCCGCCGACGAGCAGACCGCCCACGGCGAGGGCAACGCCGATCGCGGCGACGGCAAAGAGCGGCCGGCCGAGCTCGATTCCGACCTGCGTCGTCGCCAGCTCGGTGGAGGGCGCGGGCCCGCTGACTCCGCGGTCGCTCGCGGCGCCTCCGACTTTCGTGGGAACCGTGCCGCTCACGGATGTCGACGGCTCGGGCATGGGAGGACGCACCGATCCCGCCCGGGGGGGCGGCGTGGAAGCTGCTCCCGGCGGCCGAACGGATGAGTGAGCGACGAGAGGGGCCGGGGGCGGCGGAGTCGAGCCCGTACCGGGAGGGCGAGCCGCGGCAGGAGTCGGTGGCTCGAATGGAAATTGCGGCAGCGGTGGCTGGGAGAATGTGGCGCCCGGGTGGAAGGACTCCGGCGCTCCGTCGTCGTCAGCGATCGGGGGAGCTGGAGGCGGGATCGACACGGAAGAGGGGGCAGGGGTGGCCCCTGACTCACCCTGACTTGGGGTCGTCGCCGTTTTGGTGCCGCGCTCGTCGTTCTCGCTCATCCTCTGCTTCTGTCTCCTTGCGCATCTTGACTGCCGCCCGATACAGGCTTCGAAACCCCGCAAAGACGCCGAAAAGGAAGCCGAGGAGGGTCAGCCACCCGTGAGCCCCGAGCTTGCCGTCGAGCCATCGGCCACCGAAAAAACCCAGGAGAATCGACAACACCAGGTCAAGGCCGACGGTTCCGTAATCGCCCAACCCTCTGAGATCGCTTCGCACGATAGTGGGGCTCGGGGCGCCCTTAACATAGCCTGACAGGAGCGATAAGTCCGAAATACTGGGCCTTCGGGGCGGTGAACTTCGCCCTGCTGGCGCACACTCCTTCAATCACCCGGTGCTATGGTTCGTCCATCCGACGAGAACCACTCAGAAACATGCGAGGACGCGTATGTTAGCGACGAACTGGTTAGCCGCCCGGCCGAGCCGCCCCTGGGGCCTTGCGGCGGGTCTTGTAGGAAGTCTGCTCGTTGTCACGCCGGCCGGGGCCGAGACGCCACCGCCGCTTCCCGCCGGCAGTGGGGCCCCGGCGACGAGCCCGGCGCCGCCGGGCAGCGCGCCGCCGCCCTACATGTACCAGGAGCCATGGACACCGCCCCCTGGCGATCTGCCCCCGTCCGAGGGGCCGCCTTCGCCCGGAGCGCGCCGCCCGCCTCCTCCGCTCCCCCCCTACCCGCCGCCAACGCCCGCTGCCTATTCGTACGAGCCTCCGCCGCCGGCGCCCTTGCTGCATCGGTCTCCGTTCAATGCGCTGTGGGTGGGTGCCAGGTTGGGAGCCATGTTTCCGTTCGGGAATGCGTACGCCGTTGGCGTCGATCCCTACTACGGCGAGTACGGCGACAGCTGGGCGGGCCTCGCCACCGGTGGGCTCATGGTCGAGGCCGATGTGGGCGTTCGCTTCGCCCGCCATTACATCGTCTACGGCTACTGGGAGCACGCTCGGATGGGCACCGGAAACGACTCCACCTGGCGAACGGGTCCGCACTTGGTCCCCGCCGGGTTCGGCGATCAGGACTCGGCCAACACGGATTTCCCGGGCATCGGTTTTCGCTGGTCCGCGCGCCCCGATGCGACGGGCCTGGTGGTGGATCTCGGCCTTGGCTACCGATGGTTCAGGGAGACGTGGAGCAGCGGGGCGCAGGTCGAGATGCAGGGCTTCGGTGAGTTTCGCCTGGGCTTCGGCGTCGACACCCGCATCAACCGTGTCTTCTCGCTCTCGCCGCTCATCATGTTCTCGAGCGGATCGTTCAGCGATCGACAGATCACGCTACCGGGGCAGCAAGCGCAACCCATTCCGTCGTACGCGGGCACGCACGGCACCGTCACGTTGTCGGTCGGTGGTCACTTCGACTTCGGAAGGTGACGATTCTCAGGGCGTCGTTCGCGCGGTGCTCGAGAAGCCTGGCGAGCTGGGGCTTGAGGAGACCGACGGCGACGGCGCGATGACTGATGGTGTTCTTCTCGTCGTCGCGCAGTTCGGCCATGGTGTTGTCGCGACCCTTGACGATGAACAGCGGATCGTAGCCGAAGCCGCCGGCGCCGCGCGGCTCGCGCGCGATGGATCCTTCGCACGTGCCCTCGACGACGGTGGGTTCGGCTCCCGGTACGGCCCACGGATCGACCAGAGAGAGCACGCACCGAAACCTTGCCTGCCGATGCTCTGCTTCGACCTCGGCCAGCGCGGTGAGAAGCGCTGCGTTGTTCTCGGCGTCGGTGGCTCGATCATGAGCAAACCTCGCCGAGCGAACCCCCGGTCGGCCGCCCAGGGCGTCGACCTCGAGGCCGGAATCGTCGGCGAGCGTGAGCATCGTCGCCGCCTCGGCGATGGTCGTCGCCTTCTTGGTGGCGTTTTCTTCGAACGTGTCGGAGTCCTCGACGATGGTCGGCTTGTCGAAAAGAACGTCGCCGACGCCCACCACCTCGAGGGGCAGATCGGCGAGAAGCGATCGGAATTCGAGAACCTTGGCGCGGTTCGAGGTGGCGATGACCAGCGTTGTCTTTTCGGTCACTGCGTCCACCGTCCTGCGAGAAAGAGCGTGGGGAGGTCGACCTTCGCAGCGGACAGGACTTGATGCTGAATGCGCACGAGCGAGGCGATTCCTGCGAGCGCCAGATCGATCATGGCGTCGACGTCGCGGCGCGGGACCGCTTCACCCTCGGCCGTGCCTTGCACCTCGACGATGTCGAGGCGGCCGGTGGCCACGAGATTCAGATCGACCCGGGCCGTGCTGTCCTCGGTGTAGACCAGATCGAGGGTGTGACCCTGCTCGAGATGACCGACGCTGATGGCTGCCACGGTGTCGCGCAGGACGGGTTTGTCGAGCTGTCCGCGCTCGCGTAAACGCGATAGCGCGAGGGCGAGCGCGACGAAGCCGCCGGTGATCGACGCCGTGCGCGTGCCGCCGTCGGCTTCGAGAACATCGCAGTCGATCGTGACGGTGCGCTCGCCCAGCGCCTGCATGTCGAGCGTGGCCCGGAGCGCG
>JBBSDY010000520.1:0-3897 GCA_038240245.1 Polyangiales bacterium | reverse complement strand
TCCTTCTGCTCGTACTCCTTCACGAAATGGGGCACGCGCTGCTGGTGATGCGCTACCGCTTGCGTGTCTCCAGCATCGATCTACACGCTTACGGCGGCGTCTGCCGCTGGTCGGGGCAAGCGAGCGGGTGGGAGCGCGCCGTCATTGCGTGGGGCGGCGTACTCGCCCAGGCGGCGCTGTTCGGAGTCACGGTGGGAGTCGTCGCCGTGGCCGGCCTTCCCGGCTCGATGTTCGGCCGCGAGCTCGTCGAGGTCTTCACCCGCGCCAATCTCTGGCTCATGCTCATCAACCTGCTGCCGCTGCCCCCCCTCGACGGCGGTGAAGCATGGAAGATCGTCCGCGAGCTCCGAGATCGGTGGGCCTCGCCCAAGCTCTCGTCCGACGACGCTCGACGCATCGCCAAGGCCTTCGAAGACGCCGTCCGCAAAAGGCCGTAGCTGCCTAGAGACGCATGTCGTGCGCGGCCGCGTACTCGGGCCCGCCGACGCGACGCAAGCAACAATCCTCGACGCGAATGTGATAGCCACACGCTATCGTCAAGGCGCCCCGTTCACCAGAACGAGCGTCGGTGTCTCGCCGACAGCGACAGTGGCTGCTCCTTGCGAGATCGCAACGGGGCTCTCTTTGCCCGCCGCAGAGGCCGAATCCAGCTCGACCCGCGTTGCGCTGGTGATCTCAGCGCCAAGGTGGAGCGCATAGCCGTCGACGGTCGTCGCATGGCTCGTGGGCGCCCACACCACGTAGGCACCCTGGTGCTCGGCGACGTCATAAAAGCGCGCGACGAGCACGTTCGGGTTGCCCGACTCCACCCTGCCCCCGTAGTGCATCGACGCGAGCCGCGCTCGAAACGTGGAAAGAAAGTAGAACGCCGCCTTCGGCTTCTCTTCGCCCTTCTGGGACACCACGCCCGACGTTGCGAACTGGATCGCCGCGTTGGGACACGCTGCGTCGTTGCCGGTGCACTCGTCGCGCGAAATGAAAAAGAACGCCCTGTCGAGGCCGGCGTCGATAAGAGCCAGAAAGCTGCGAACGAGCCATTGCCCCTGCACAACCTCGGCCGAATTCGCCTGGATCGCCGGTGCTCGTAGCCGCGATCGGGGATGGGTGTCGTAGCCGAACTCGGTGATCCAGAGCTGTTTGCCGGGCAGCTTCGCGTCGCGGTAGGCGGCGATCTTGGCCAGAAGCCCACGCAGATCGCACGCCTCGGGTGACAGCGCGGGCCGGGGGTTCGCCGTGCCGAACGGATCGGGTCCGAAGCAGTAGTCGTGAACGTTGATCACGTCGGCCGGAAAGCTCCCCTTGCGGTGCGCGTCGGACCACGCACGCATGCCGTCGAGATAGCCCGTGATGTTGGTGACCCAGTCGCTCTTGCCGGCACCCGCCAGACCGGCCAGCACCATTTTGGCGTTGGGATCGGCATTCTTGATGCCGACGCCGGCGCCGAGGCTTGCCTGGTGTCCGTCGTAATCGGCGCTCGACATCGCGGCGGTTGCTTCGGGAGAGAAGAGCGCGGAGCCGTCGGGTTTGATCCAGTTGGCGTCGGGCTCGTTGCCATTTTCGTAGTACGGCAGCGTGCCGAGTCCCGAGTTAGGCGTCTGCCCCGCAGCAAGCTTGAGCTTGTCGGCAGCGAGGTGGACACCGCCGTAGCGCGCGGCAAACTGGTACATGAACCCGGCGTGCGCGACATACGACACGGGCGAGGTCGCGTCGGCACCGCTCGCCACGGGCGGCATCGCACTGTTCAAGTAGCCGACCGAGCCCTGCACACACGGAAAGACCAGGACGCCGAGCTGCCCGAGCTTGCCATAGTAGTCATCGAAATCCCACAGTCCGTCGAACAGCGAGAACGCAAGCTGGCTATTGGGATAGCCCGCGTAACCCTTGGCGCCGTTCCCATCGTTCCACGTCCACTGGTGGTACTCGCGCACGTTGCCCACCGCGGCGAGCTTGTCCTTGTCGTCGTCGATGAAGCCGTTCAACCCGACGAAATCGCCCACGGTGGGCCCCGAGAAGGGTCCCGTCGCCGCGTCGCTCGGACGCTGTTGGGCGCCGCTGTCGATGAGGACCGATCTGCCTCCCATTCCGCTTGCGTCGGCCATGCCGCCCGCTCCGAAGCTCGTACCAGCCGCGCCCGCCTGATGGGCGCCAGCCGAACCGCTCACCGGCGCCGATTCGTCCGATGAGCAGCCCACGAGCGTGAATCCAAACGCGCAGGCAAATACGAGCCGGGGCAACGGCGTCACGGCAGCAGTCTATCATGCGCCGCCGCCGCGAAACGCGAGCGCCTACGTTGGCTCACCCTTGATTACAGGCCCAAAGGTCAACGAAAAGCGGCTCGTCGTCGTGGTAGCGTCGAGCCGGGCGCGGGGACCGCCACCTTTCGGGGTGGGCGTGCACGGGGGGGAGGTTGACATGGCGATAGCCGTAGTCGACGACGACGATGAGATTCGAAACAGCGTTCGGGCCATTTCTCGAGCAGGAAGGGCATCTGACGGTGGGAGCGGCCAACGGCGAAGAGGCCCTGGACCTGCTCGCGCAAGGGTACGATCGGCCATCCTTGATTTTGCTCGATCTGGTGATGCCACGGATGGACGGTTGGGAATTCTTGGCTCGGATCGACGAGCAGCCTGACCTGCGCCTGATTCCCGTCGCTCTCATGAGCGCGCACCCGAGCGTCCAAAGAGCGTTCGATCGCGATCGCCGGGCCGAAGGGTCGAGGCATCTGTTGTTGCCCAAGCCGGTCGACGTGAGGCGCCTGCTGTCGCTCGTCGCGCGGATCTGTGGTCGGCCCGCGCTGCCTTCGTGACAGCGCCGAGTCGGCAGGTGTGCACGCTACGCCGCTGACTTGGGCAACTGAACGTCCAGTCCCGAGAACAGTTTGGCGACTGCTTCCTGAAGCTCCTCCGCGGATGGTGTTTCTGGCGTGGCGATTGCCCGGATCTCGTCGAGACCCTTGCGAATGGTGCTGGCGATCGTGAGACGTCCCGAATGGCCGCTCACGAGCAGCACGCCGCGGACGATGGTGCGCACGACGGCGAGCCAGATCGAATCTCCGAGCGGCACCACCACGAATCTTCGCATCTTCGTGCCCATGCGCCGAAAATCGGTCTGGATTTGCTTGCGAAGGGCAGCGTCGGGTGGAGACGACGCTTCGAGGATGAGATCCAGACAGATGACCCCTCGGGGCCGGGAGACCGCCATCGTCTCGATCTTGCTTACCTGGTGGCGCCACCGATCGAGGGAAGCGGGGGCCTTCCACAAAAAAATCAACGTGTCACCCAGCTGGGCGAGCCCCACGCCGTCTCGTGTTTCGAAGCTTCGCGACATGTCCCCTGCTATCGGGCTCCGTACTCGAGCTTGCGACGGCCAGTGACAGAATATCCGGCCTGGTGCCTCGTCGCAATCGAGGTAAAATTGCCGCCGGCGGGTGCGGTATTCGGCTGATCCCGCCCGTTTGGTGATCGGCCTGGCGAGCCCCGATCAGGCGGTCTTGGCCATCCTCGGGATCGGGCGCGGCGTTTTAGCAAGCTGAGCCGCGATGGTCGCGAGGAATTCCTGGTAGCGGATCGGCTTGGCGACGTAGTCATCGCACCCTGCGGCCCGAACACGCTCTTCGTCGCCCCTCATGGCCAGGGCGGTAACGGCGATCACCGGGATGGTGCGCGTCGCGTCGTTACCCTTGAGCAACCGCGTGGCTTCGAGGCCATTCATTCCGGGAAGCTGAATATCCATCAGAATCAGGTTTGGCAAGTGGTCGTGTGCCATTGTCAGCCCGGCCTCTGCATCGTGTGCACCGAGCGTGGCATACCCCTCCGATTCGAGCAGCATCATGACCAGCGTCATGTTGTCTTCGTTGTCATCGATGACGAGGATGGTGGCCATGCTTAGACCAACCCC
>JBBSDY010000519.1:0-3903 GCA_038240245.1 Polyangiales bacterium | reverse complement strand
GGGGCGGGGGGGGGGGGGGGGCGGGGCGGGGGGGGGGGGCCGGGGGCGGCGCGGAAGGGCGGGGCGCAGGGGGCAGAGCAGGGGCAGGGGGAGCGTAGGGAGCGATGTCCTCGGAGATCGCGCCGTAGGCGTCGCAACTGGCGCGCGGGTACTCGCGCTCGCGGTCGGGAACGACGTTGGGCGGCGGGTCGTCGGGGGAGATCTCGCCCGCCGCGAGCTTCTTGAAGTTGTCGATCTCGGAGCGAATACCCTCGTGCTCGAGGATCTCGTCGATGCCGCTCTCGGTCCGAATGTCGTTGGCCATGCGGCGGAGTCTGCCGATGAGCTGGCCGGCGCTGCGAAGAAAGCCCGGCAAGTTGCGCGGGCCCACCACGACGATGGCGACGACGCCGAGAACCACCATCTCGCCAAACGACATTCCGAACACGACGTCACGCTAGCGCGTGGCGCGGCCCACCGCAAAGCCCATCTGACGGATTGGGGAGCTGGCCGGCCGGATTTTTCGGGTATTCTTGCGCGCCATGGAGCTCGTGTTCGCCCTGATCAGCGATCTGCATTTCGGAAAAGAAGCGGGCTACGACGGAAAGCTGCGCAAGCTCACCGCGCAGGCGCCTCGTCTCACGCGTGCGTTCGTGGACCGTATGAACGACGTCATCCAACCCGATCTGGTGTTCAACCTGGGCGACGACATCGAGGACGAGAGCCGCGAAGCCGATCTGTTGCGTTACCGGGAATGCATGAGCGAGCTCGCTCGTTGCACCGCCGAGGTTCGCCACGTGGCGGGCAACCACGATCTCATCAACCTGACCGAGGACGACCTGCTCGGATTCTGGGGGCAGACGGGCCGCGTCTACTATTCGTTCGATCGCTGCGGCATTCACTTCGTGGTTCTTTGCACCCGCGAGACGCAAAACGTGAGCGTGCGCATCGACGACGAGCAGCTGGGCTGGCTCGAGAAAGATCTCGCTGCTGCGCGCAGTCCGGTGATCGTCCTCATGCACCACACGGCCTCCGAGCAGGACATCGGCAAAAATCGTTGGTTTTACCGGGCACCGCACCTGTGCAAGGTGGCGGAGCGCAAACGTCTGCGGCGCATCCTCGAAGCTTCGAAAAAAGTGATCGCCGTCTTCAACGGCCATCTACACTGGAACCACTTCGATCTCTGCGGGGGCATCCCGTACGTCACCGTGCAGAGCCTCATCGAGAACCTCGACGATGACGCGCCGGGGCGGCCTGCCGCGGCGCACGCCGTCTGTCGTCTGTCCGACAAGCGGCTGATCGTCGAGATCGAGGGCAACGATCCGGCGCGCTACCAGATCGAGCTTGCTTCGCTCGAGTGACGGTGCGTCAGACTATGCGGCGGTGCTTTCGCGTGCGATCTTGGTCAACCAGTCGCGGCCGCGCCGCGCCTCTTCGAAGTAGCCCACCTCGTAGGGCGGATTGGTGACGGCGATGGCCACCCGCGCGAGCGTGCGCTCGAATCCGTGGGGCGTTACCAACGCCAACCCTCCGGTGATGGTTTGTAAACTGAGCGACGCCCGACAGGCCGCCGCGAAATCGGCCGTGGGGATTTTGAGGCCGCGTTCGAACTCACAAAGGATGAACACGCGACCGTGGCGAGAAGCGGCCGTCTCGCGTACCACGTCGGCCCATTGGAGCGCATCGCGGCCACCCACGCTGCCCGAGCCGCGTAGCTCGACGATGCTCCCCGACACGCGAATGTCGACCCCCATGAGGGTCAAGTATACGCAGACATTGCCAGGGCGGAAGGAAATATCTCGCTCGAGGCGAGAGGCCTTTCTCGTGCCGTCAGAATCTCGCAGCCCTCTTTGGTAACGACCAGGGTGTGCTCGAATTGCGCCGACAGCGAGCCGTCGCGCGTCACGACAGTCCAGCCGTCATCGAGAACGTCGACCTCGTAGCCGCCGACGTTGATCATCGGCTCGATAGTGAAGCACATGCCCGCCTTGAGGCGAAGACCCGAGCCTCGAGTTCCCACGTGCGAGACCTGGGGCGGTTCGTGGAACCGTCGGCCGATCCCATGGCCAACGAACGCCCGCACCACCGAGCAGCCCTGGTCCTCGGCGAACTCTTGAATCGCGGCGCCGATATCGCCGAGGCGGGCGCCCTCACGGACCTGCTCGATGCCGATGTCGAGCGAGCGGCGCGCGATCTCGGTGACGTGACGGGCCTCGTTGGAAGGTTGGCCGATGTAGAACGTGGCCGAAGTGTCGCCGTGGAAACCGTCGATGATCGACGTGACGTCGACATTGATGATGTCGCCGTCCTTGATGCGCTGCGAGCCGGGGATACCGTGGCAGACGACCTCGTTGACCGAGGTGCAAACGCTCTTGGGAAAGCCGTGGTAGTTGAGGGGAGCGGGCCGCGCGCGGCGCCGTAGGGTGTCGTCGTGCACGATGCGGTTGATCTCTTCGGTGGTCATGCCGCTGCGAATGAGATCGCCGATGTGAAGGAGTGTTTGCGCGGCGCTTTGACTGGCACGCCGCAGCGCGTCTATTTCCTTGACCGATTTGATCTCGACTGAGCTCATCTGGTGAACGATTGCCAGAGTGGAGCTTTATTCGACTCGGGTCAACATCCCCTACCTATTTCCCGGATACTTCGCGCAGGGTGTTGGCGTCGCGAACGGCGGCGAGCACGTCGGCGGCGTCGGGGGAGAGGTGGAACCGCACGTCGGGTTCGTCCGCGCCGGCGAAGCGTCGGAAAAAGCCCACGAAGGTTCGACCAATGAGCCGTGTGTCGAGGTACTTGACGATGCCGAATGCAGCATCATCGGCTCGAACCAAGATTTCGATCGACTTGTCATCGAACCCGCGCCGGGCGAGCGGCTCGACGATGGCCAAATTGAGATGGTAGGCGGGCTTACCGCCTACGGAGTCGACGGTCACCGTCGAAACACGCACCCGGCCCACCGCTTCGGCGTTTTGGGTGCGGGCACGCAAGACCGGATCGGTGCGTGGTTTGCTGACCACGTCGGCGAGTCCGACAGAGTTGGCGTCGATGCGGTCGTCAAAGAGCTTGATGGACTCGCCGGTGTACGGCGGAAAGGTGGGGTGGGGCCCCGCTGTACCGCTCGATCCCGAGCACGCCAGGGCAACAGCTGCCGATGCAATGGCGGCGCATCGAACGAGCGACCACGAAACGGAGGTGTGGGGTAGCAAGGCAGGTCTTTTTCTGATTCTGATGAGGATTCGTCGAACGGCGGCTTCTGAAGCATTCTAGTACCACCCGCCGGGGGTGCGAGAGGACAGTCACCAGAACGGCCAATGGCACGTCCCGGGGAGGGGTCGGGGCAGGTTTGTAGTGCTCGGAGTCGAAAACGGCGATAGAAGGGCTCACGGGTCCATCGATGAGCGCGGTGGCTCGTCTAAAGCTCTAAGTACGGCAGATCGAACGAGCTCTGCCGCAAAATTTCGGAGGCACGCGATGACTCGATTTCGCCGTTTCGGCCTTACCTCGCTGGTTCTCATGGGGATGGCAGGCTCAGCCTGGATGGCTACCGATGCTAGCGCGGGCGACAAGCCGCCGGCTGCCAAGAACCCCAACGCGCCGAGGGTCCCGCCGCCGCCCCCCCCGCCGCCGCTGGTCAACGACCCCATCCGGCTGACCCCCGAGGGTCTCAGGATGGGCATGGCCGTGAGCGAAGTCATTGATTTCTATAATAAAGTTTTGGATCTCGACTACGTCGAAATTTACAAGCGGACCGCCATCGGCCCCAAGACGAATGAGGTCGACGCGGCCCTTGCCGAGCAAAAGCAGGCGTTTCCGCGAAGCGAGGTCACCTTCGGGAACCTGCCGACCGGCATCGACAACACGCCGCTCAAGGGCGAGTACACCTACCGAAACGGCGAAACCATGATGTCGCTCACCCGCCAAGGGGTG
>JBBSDY010000518.1:0-3905 GCA_038240245.1 Polyangiales bacterium | reverse complement strand
GTCGACGGCCCCCATCGACAGCAGGTTGGCCGACATGCCTCGCAGGTAGAGGTAGATGAAGGACGACGCGAGCGAGAGCGGAATCACCAGGGCGACGATGAGCGAGGCTCGCACCGAGAGCATGAAGGCGAAGAGCACCAGCGTCACCAGGAGGGCGCCTTCGGCGAGATTCTTGAAGACCGTCTTCAACGTGGTGTCGACGAGCTCGGTCCGATCGTAAAACGCCTTGATCTGCACGCCGGAAGGGAGCACCCGGGTGTTGAGATCCTGGATCTTCTCGCGCAGATCGCGCAGCACGACGGACGGGTTTTCACCCCGCCTCATGAGAACGATGCCCTCGACGCTGTCTTCGTTGAGGTCGCGCGTCACGACGCCCTGGCGTGGGGAGTACCCTTCGCGGACGTTGGCGACATCCTGCACGAGAACAGGCACTCCCTCGTGGAACGCCACCCGCACGTGCTTGATGTCGCCGATGTCACGGAAGATGCCCAGGCTGCGGATGACGAACATCTCCGAGCCGCGCTCGACGTACCCACCGGTGGCGTTGGCGCTCGCCTTCTGGAGCGCTGTAAAGACGTCGGAAAGGCCAACGCCGAGGGCAGCCATCTTGGTGGGCTCGGGCTCGACGTGGATCTCGCGCTGCAGTCCGCCGTACGAGACGACGTCGGCGACGCCTGGCACCTGCAAGAGGCGCGGCTCCACCGTCCAGTCTTGCAGCGTGCGCAGGTTGAGCGGATCGGTTCCCGGTCCCTCGAGGGTGTAGCGGTACACCTCGCCGATGGGAGTCGCCATCGGACCCAGGCGTGGGTGCACGCCGTCGGGAAGGGCAGCATCGGCCATGCGCTCGGTCACCTGCTGCCGAGCCCGGAGAGGATCGACGTTGTCGGCAAAAGTGAGGGTGACGAACGACAAGCCGAACAGGGAGATGCTACGCAGCCGAAAGAGGCCCGGCGTGCCGTTGAGCGCTCGCTCGATGGGGATCGAGACGCGCAGCTCCACCTCTTCGGTGGGCTGCCCGGCGAAGCTCGTGATGACCTGCACCTGCGTGTCGGTGGGATCGGGAAAGGCCTCGACCGTCAGGCGTGAGTAGGCGTAGTACCCAAAGCACGCGATGATCGTCGCCAGCAAAAAGGCGGCGAGCCGGTTGTTGAGCGAGTAGCGGACCAGTGCGTCGAGCATCGCGGTTTCGCCTAGTGGGCGATGGCAATCTGGTTGTCGAGCAGCAGGGCGCCCTCTTCGACGACGATCTCACCGGCCGACAGGCCGCGCGACACCGGCACCTTGCCCTCGTGAGCTGGCCCGGCGGCGATCTCGCGCCTTGCGAACTGACCCTTCTCGCCCTGCACGTAGATGTACTGGTGCGATCCGTCGGACACGAGCGCGCTCGCCGCAATCTCGACCGCGCCCTCGGTGGGCCTGGTGGCGAAGCGCATCTGGGCGTAGATGTTCGGTTTGAGCAAACCGTTGGCGTTGTCGAGGCGAACGCGCACCGGGACGGTGTGACGGGTGGGATCGACGACGGCCGAGACGACGTCGACCTGTGTTTCAACCGAAAAATCGGGCAGCGAGGGGCTGGTCACCTTCACCGGGGTGCCCACGGCGATTCCGATGGTGTCGGCCTCGAAGAGCTCGGCGATGACCCACACCGAGCTCAAGTCGGCGACGGTCACCAGCCCGGCGTCTCCCGAGATCTGTTGCGAGGGCAAAACGTTCTTTTCGACCACGATGCCTTCGCGCGGAGAAACCACGGTAAACTCGTTGTCGGTGCGGGACGACACCTTGAGCGACGACAGCTTCGCCGACGCGGCGCGAAGGCTGACCTGCGCTTGTTTGAGCTGCTGATCAGCTTCGAGCTCGTCCTTGGCCGGAATGGCGTGCGCCTCGACCATGGCGCTGATGCGCCCCAGCGTCGCCTTGCTGACGTCGAGATCGACCGCCGCCTTGTCGCGCTCGGCGCGAAGCCCGGCGATGTCGGCGCTCGCCACCGAGAAGAGCGGGTCTCCGACGTTCACGTGCTGGCCGAGCTCGACGAAGATGGTCGTGATCCTTCCGCTCAGCGGCGTGCCCACCTTGGCCGCGCGGGTCTCGTCGATCTTGACTCGCGCCGGCACTGGATCGGTAAAATGCGTGGCCGCGGCCTGCGCCGGAGCCAGGCGCAGCACTTGCCACTGCGGGGCACCTTCGGCGAGTTGGACCGTGGTCTCGCCCACCTTCATGCCGGGCGCGTCGGGAACCTTGAGGGGACGCGGACGCGTGAAAGCCGACGCTGCCCAGATCGAAAGGACGCTCACCGCAACGGCGGCGACGATCCCCAGCGTCTTGTTGCGTGTGATGAGCGTCATGGCGTGGTGCCTTGCGAAATGTCGGCTGCGTCGAGTCCCAGTACGCGACGCAGCTCGCTGCGAACGGAGAAGAAGTCGAACTTGAGGTCGAGAACGGTGAGCAGAAGTGTGATGTGCGTCCTTCGCGCCATCAAGAGATCCGTCAAGCTGACTTGCCCCTGATCGAACGCCTTGTTGGTGGTGATGAGCACGTTCTGCGAGCGCGGCACCGCGTCTTTTTGCAACGTCGAGAGACCTCGCTCCAGAAAGTCGCGCCGGCTCATGAGCTCGTCGAGATCGGCGGTGGCCGATTGCAACGTTGCGGTGCGGGTGTGGTCGAGCTCGTCGGCGCGGGCCAGCGCCCTGGCCGAGTCGTGTTGACCCCGATCGAAGATGGGCAGCGGGAAAACGAGCCCGAAGGTAAGCGTATTCTCTTGGTCGCCGGAGATGACCAGGTTGTCGTGCGTGTAGCCGACGCGGACCGCAGGATCGGGGATGGCACGTCGCCCCGCCAGCACCGCGTCCTGGCGAGCGGCGTCTCGCTCGAGATTGAGAGCTTGCACATCGGCCCGGCGCTCGAGGGCGTCGCGAGGAATTCCCATTCGCTCGGGCAACGGCGCCGCCTGCTCGAGATCGACCAGCGTGGCGCCCGGTGCATCGCACGACGCGAGCAACGCCCCACGACAGCCAGCCAGGGCACCCTCGAAATCGGATCGGCTCCGAGCAAGGTCGAGCTCGAGCGTCATCGTGTCGAGCAAGAGGCGATCGTAGTCGTTGCCGCTGATGGCCCCCTGGTCGAGCCGCACCCGCTCGAGCTGGGCCGCGGCGCGCGCCGATACGAGCTGCTCTTCGAGGATGCTTTGCCTTGCCGTCAGATAAACGACCCGGCCCAGGGCGAGTCGAGCCAAAGCCACCCTTTCGAGGAGCGTGCTCGACGACGCGAGCCGCGCCGATTGCCAGCGCAGATCGGCCGCGCGGCTGCGTGGACCGCGCTTGCCGAGCTCGATCGTCTCGGTGATGCCCGCGGTGTAGATGGCCGTTTCGCCAAATCCGAGGCCCGTCGGATTGCTCTGGCCCACAACGATGTCGCCGAGCGAAGCATCGACGATCGGATTGGGCAAAAGGCGGCTCGCGGACGCATCGGCTTCGGCCTGGCGCGCGCGCGCCACCGAAGCGGCGAACTCATTGCTACGTCCCCGCATCCACGCGACCAGCGCCCCGTTGTCGCGAAGAAGTGTCCCAACTTTCACCTTGGGCGGAGGACTGGGGGCGTCACTCTGCGCCGTCTGCGGACTGACGCAAATCAGAGCGGCCAGGGCTAACCCTGGGCCGCGCACCCATCGAAGGATGTCGTGACCCTCGGAAAAAGTAGACACGTGAACTCGGATCTAGACTCCCCTTTCCATGCACCGAGCGTGCCGAGCAGCAATTTCGGGCAGAACGCGAAATTCCCAACGTCCTGGCCCGGAACACCTGAAAGTATTTTGTAGGTAGGCATCAAGATTCTTTCGTACTGAAAGAATCTTGCACCAGGACTTTGCCCCCCTGTGGGCGGGGTTAGGGGGTCACAGTCGTGCAGGCGGC
>JBBSDY010000517.1:0-3910 GCA_038240245.1 Polyangiales bacterium | reverse complement strand
CGAAGCGGCGCCCGATGCGCTGCCCGATCCCCACGCCATCGATCGCATCGGCTACGACGCCTACGTAAAAGAAGTGGCGGCCGCGCTGGGCGATGCACCGTCGTCGCCCGAAGACGATCTGCGCGAGGCGACGATGGCGTTTCACCTTTCGCGGCTGCTCGCGCAGCACGAGAAAGTCCTCTTCGTGTGCGGCCTCGGGCACGCGGCTCGCGTCCAAAAGAAGCTCGAGGGATCGATCGCGCGCCCTCTCGGTCGCACCCGGCGCCCCGGGGTTCAGGTCTTTCACCTTCACCACGACAGCTCGCGCGAAGTCCTGTCGGAGCCGGGGCACGTGCAGGCGCATTTCGAGTCGTGGCGCCGGGGTGAGCACGAGCCCAGCCTCGAAGAGGCGGGTCGCTACCGCATTCAGGGCGAGCTCGTCGCCAGGGCGCGCGAGCGCATGGACAAGGAGGACGGCGAACGTCTGGCGCCGCATCCCATCCGGATCGCCCTGCAGTTCGCGCGCAACCAGGCCATCGCCCGCGGCGCCCTCGCTCCCGATCTCTTCGAGCTCACCATCGCCGCTCGCGGTGTCGCGTCCGACGATTTCGCGTGGCACGTCTGGGATCTGGGCGTCACCTATCCCCACCAGACCGATCGTCCCGATCTCGCCGTCTACCGGCTCACGCTCGACGAGCTACAGCACGGGGCGCGTCGCATGTGGTTTCGCCGCCGTCGCAGGGCGCGTCGCCACGCCCTTCGCCTCGTTCGCACCCGCAAGAAGGAGCCGACACCCGGCGCGTGGGGCGATCCGTTGCGCGATCCCTACATCTGCAGCTATCCGCCCGAAGATCTGCGCATCGAGGCATATGGTGACTACTTGAAGAAGCGCGGCAAGGGTCTGCTCGCGGTCGAGCGCGCGCGCGTGGCGCCGTTCGTCTCGGGCTTCGGCGACGGCATCGATCTGCGCGAGACGATCAAGAACCTCGCCCATGACGGTCGCCTCCACGTGCGCGAGGAGCAATCCTCGCCGGGCAGCGTCGGCGCGGTGTGCGTCGTATTCGACGCCGAGGACAAGAAGGGCCGCTACTCGTGGGAGGTCACCTGGCAAGGCGAGCACGAGGAGGAGAGCGACATGGCCCTCTATGCCACGCCCCCGAGCTCGCAGGTGGTGGGGCCCAAAATCGGACGCTCCGAATACGGCGGCTTTCTCATGACCTACCCGCCGGGGCGGATGTTCCGCGTCTTCGAGGATCCTTACTTCGACGAGGCAGAGACCAAGGCCGAGCGTCTACTTTACGCGGCCATCGACTACTGCGAAGAGCGCTCGATCATTTACGTGGCGGCCAAACCCCCCCGTCACAAGCTCGTCACCCTGGCGCGGCGGACGGGCAAGCAGATCGTCTATCTCCCCATCGGGCAGCTTTCACCGTCGACGTTGCGCAAGATCCGGGTCTTCCACGTGCTCGACGGACGCGCGGTGCGGGCCTATGCGGGGGGATACATCGGAAGCTAGCCTGACCCTACTGGCCATTCTTAAGTAATTACTTATATTTGCGACTGGACCTTGGCCTCGGTTTCGAAGAGGCTGGGACGGGGGCCAAAGATCCGCTAAGTTTTCCCGGCGGCCCCCCGGGCGTTGGCTCCGGGGCTGTCCGTGGCGTCGTGCGCAGTGCGTCAAACTCTTCGCGTGGCTTCCCGGCACTTACTCCGCACGACTCCGACCCCACGAAAACATTGAAGGACGATCGAAGATGCCGTTACCGAGTCGCCAGGGGCTGTACGATCCTGCGTTCGAGCACGATGCCTGCGGGCTCGGGTTCGTTGCCACACTCAGTGGAAATCCGACTCACGAGATCGTCAAGCAAGGCCTAGAGATTCTCGCCAACCTGACGCACCGCGGGGCCGCCGGGTGCGATCCCTGCACCGGCGACGGCGCAGGTGTCCTCTTGCAGCTTCCGCACGAGTTCTATAGGGCCGAGCTCGCCACCGAGGGAATCGAGCTTCCGGGACCCGGCGATTACGCCGTGGCGATGTGTTTTTTCTCGCGCGATCCCTCCAAGTGCCGTCATCAGCAGGCCATCCTCGAAGCGGCCGTCATGCACCACGGCCAGCGTGTGATTGGCTGGCGCACGGTTCCCTTCGACGGCTCGGCGCTCGGTCCCATTGCGCGCGACACACAGCCGTCGATCCGCCAGCTTTTCATCGGACGCAATTGCTCGGCCGAGAAGTTCGAGCGGGTGCTGTACATCATCCGCAAACGCGCCGGGCGTTCGGCCAACTCCGACGAGTTCTACATCTGCTCGTTGTCGTCGCGCACGGTGGTTTACAAGGGCCTCATGCTCGCCGAGCAGGTGGGCGCGTTCTACTCCGATCTGTCCGACGCCCGCACGGTCAGCAAGCTCTGCCTGGTGCACTCGCGCTTTTCTACCAACACCTTTCCCACCTGGGAGCGCGCTCATCCCTACCGGCTCATCGCCCACAACGGCGAGATCAACACCTTGCGCGGAAACAGCGCGTGGATGTCGGCGCGCGAAGCACTTTTGAAGAGCGATTTTTTCAAGGGCGCCATCGAAGACTTCAAGCCCATCATCCGCGCCGGCGGCTCGGACTCCGCGGCGCTCGACAACGTCGTCGATTTCCTGCTGGCGAGCGGGCGTTCGCTGCCGCACGTGATGATGATGCTGGTGCCCGAAGCGTGGGCCCTCGACAAGGAGATGTCCGAGGAGAAGAAGGGCTTTTACGAGTACCACGGGTGTCTCGTCGAGCCGTGGGACGGCCCCGCCGCCCTTTGCTTCACCGATGGACAACTCATCGGCGCCACCCTCGATCGCAACGGGCTTCGCCCCGCCAAGTGGGTGCAGACGTCCGACGGTTTGGTCGTTCTGGCCAGCGAGTTCGGCGTGCTCGACATCGAGCCTTCGCGCGTGATCGCCAAGGGCCGCCTGCAGCCGGGCAAGATGTTCCTGGTCGATACGGTCGCCGGCAAAGTGGTGTCCGACACCGACATCAAGAAGCAGGTGGCCACGCAAAAGCCGTACGCATCGTGGGTCGCCGAGAACAAGATCGTGCTCTCCGCCCTCGAGGACGTGCCGAGCCTCTACACCATTCCGCACGACGAGCTGGGCCGTCTGCAGCAGGCATTCGGCTACACCGACGAAGATCTCAAGATCATCCTGGGGCCGATGGCGGTGGCTGGCGAAGAGCCGGTGGGATCGATGGGCATCGACATTCCGCTCGCCGTCCTCTCCGAAAAGCCGCAGCTGCTCTTCCGCTACTTCAAGCAGCACTTTGCGCAGGTCACCAACCCCCCCATCGATCCGCTGCGCGAAGAGATCGTCATGTCGCTCGTCAGTTGCGTGGGCGGCGAGGGCAACCTGCTCGAAGAGACGCCGCGGCAGGGGCGCATGCTCGAACTTCCGCACCCCTTCTTGACGCAGGACGATCTGTCCAAGCTGCGCAAGAACCTCTTTCCCGATTTTCAGTCGGCCACCATCCCCATGCACTTCAAGGCCGAGGGTGATCCCGAGCGCAACCTCTATGATGCGCTCGAGGAGCTATGCCGCGCAGCGAGCCGCGCCATCGCCGACGGTGCGAGCATCCTCATTCTCACCGATCGCAACATCGACGAGCGTCACGCTCCCATCCCCAGCGTGCTTGCCACCGCGGCGGTGCACCACCACCTGATTCGCGAGGGCACCCGCGTTCGCGCCGGTATCGTCCTCGAAACGGGCGAGCCGCGCGAGGTGGGCCATCTGGCTCTGCTCATCGGTTTCGGAGCGGGCGCGGTCAATCCGTACCTCGCCTTCGAGACCATCGCCACGATGTGTCGTGACAAGTTGCTCCCCGGCGATCCCACCCCCGTCCAGGCGAGCGCCAAGTACGTGAAGGCCCTCAAAAAGGGCCTGCTCAAGATCATGTCCAAGATGGG
>JBBSDY010000516.1:0-3911 GCA_038240245.1 Polyangiales bacterium | reverse complement strand
CCACGCCCATCCCGGCGAGCGCCGCGCATCCCACCCGAGCCGCGCGCGACAAGCGATCCCCGCTCGATCCCATTCCTGCTGCGCTGGCGGCTGGCGCGGCCGCTCTTGCCAACGATTCGCCCGCCGCCGCGCTCGTCATCCTGCGGGATCTGGCGGCCCAGCACCCCCAAGATCTGCGCGCGGTTCGCGCCTGGGCCGAGGGTGCCGCGGCCGCTCGCGACTGGAACGAAGCCTCGCGCGCCGCCGAAGCTTGGGCGCTGGTCGATGCGAGCGTCGAGCCCCGCCTTTACCTTGCCCGCATGCTCGGACACGCGGGCCGGCATCGGGCAGCGGTGCGCATCCTCGAGAACCTCCTCGAGGCTCACCCCGAGTGTGACGAAGCCAGGGATTTGTTGAGCGATTACCGGGGCTCGGAAGCGCCTGCTCCGAGCAGCTCGGCGCGCGCCGAACGGGCCGAGACGGTCGAAAGCCCGGCCGCCAGGTAAACTTGTCAGGGCTGGTCCCGTCGCGTAAGAAAGCCCGGCCCAGATGGCTCAAATCGCTGGTAGTCCCGCGACAGCGCGAGTCGATACCTCCGGGTCGCCGTACGTTGCGATCCTGAAGCTTGCCACGCCGACGGTGTTGGCGATGCTGACGCAGAGCATCGTCAACGAGATCGACATCATCTTTTTTGCGCATCTGCCCTACCCCGAGTCGTCCAACGGGCAGGCGGCGCTCTTGCCGTCGCTCATCCTGTTGTGGGTGTTCGGTGGATCGCTTTCGGCGATCTCGGTGGGAACCCAGGCCTTCACCGCGCGAAGGTTTGCCGAGCGTCGGCACGCCGATGCGGGCGCCATCTTGATCAACGCCGTCGCGTTCGCCGCCCTGGCGGGGGTTCTCTTCACCGTTGTGGGCTATGTGGTGATGCCGCTCTTGCTCGGCTCGCTCAAGGTGCAAGGTGTGCGCGATGCTGCCGAGGGCTACCTGCGCTGGCGACTGCTCGGCATCACGTCGATGGCGGTGACGTTCGGCTTCAAGGCCTTCTTCGACGGCATCGGAAAGACGCACGTGCACCTGGTCAGCGCCGTCATCATGAACGTGCTCAACATCGCACTCTGTTGGACCTTCATTTTCGGGCACCTGAGCGCGCCGCGTATGGGCGTGGCCGGCGCGGGCTTCGCGGCGGTCGTCTCGACCTACGTGGGTCTGGCGATCATGATCATTTATGCCCTCTTGCCCGAGTACCGTGCGTTTCGTCCCTTCGATTTGAGCCGCATCAACAAGGCGATCACGTTCGACATCTTGCGCCTGTCCATCCCGAGCGCCATCGCCACCATCGCGGTGATGACGGGGTTCATGCTTTTCGTGTGGATCGTATCGAGACTGGACGCCATCGCCGGTGCCACCTCCCAGGCGATCGAGGGCATCACCGAGGCAGTGAACGGCGCCGCCACGACCGACGTCGTCGGCGTCCTCAAGCTCACATTCACGGCGTGTCTGGCGTTTGGAACTTCCACGGCGACCCTGGTGAGCCAGTCACTGGGCGAGCGCGATCCCGACAAGGCGTCGCGATTCGGCTGGGCTTCCGTCCGCCTGGGCCTCGTACTCTTCGGAATCCTGGGTTTTTTCGAGGGTGTCATTTTCACCCCGCAGATCGTGCGCATCATCTCGCACAGCGAGGCCGTTCAGCAGGCCGCGCTCATGCCGATGCGCATCATGGGCGTTTGCACACCGCTCATCGCGGTGGGCATGATCTTGACGCAGGCGCTTTTCGGCGCCGGAAACAGCCGGTTCGTGATGGTGGTCGAGCTTATTTTGCACTTCACGTGCCTGGTGCCGCTCGCTTACATCTTGGGGATCACGCTGCACGGCGGCCTGGTCGGCATCTGGTCGGCCGCGGTGGTCTACGTGATTCTTCTGTCGGCGGCGATGATCTGGAAGTTTGCCAGCGGCGATTGGAAGAGCATCAAGCTCTAGAGCTGGAAGAGCACCAAGCTCTAGCTTAGCTATTGGCTTACAGCATGCCGAACGCGGCGATTCCCCGTCGGCGAAGGTCGCGCCGGATGGTGGGAGCTTTGTCGGGGTTGGCCACGAGGCGTGCGATGAGGTCGGCCGTCCAGTTGTCGAGCGTCGACTCGGCGCACGCGGACAGATCGCCCGACTCGCCGCGAAGAACGCTCTGCCAGGCCGTGCTCGTGCTGGCGAACCCTGGCGTGGTGCGTATGCCGTCGTCGCTCGCTTCGAGGATGTTGCCGGCAATGAGGGCGGCTTCGGCGGCCGGGCTGAGGTCGGGGGCGGGGGAGCCGAGGTGGAAGAGGGCTTCGATGTGCGCGGCGGTGTCGGGGGCGCCGTGGGCGAGGGCGACTTCCATGACGGCGCGGACGAAGGTGTCGACGGGGTCGTCGGCGGGAGGGGGGGTCGAGGTCGAGGTCGAGGTCGGGGTCGGGGTCGAGGTCGAGGTCGAGGTCGAGGTTGGGGTCGAGGTCGGGGTCGAGGTCGCGGTCGAGGTCGCGGTTACTTGTTCGAGCGATGCTGCGGGGGCGGCAGCTGCGAGCACTTCGACTTCGACTTCGACTTCCACTTTCACCACCGGCTCTTCCAGCCAGCAGAGCGACGACCCTATCCACATCGCGCTCCGATCGAAGCGGGGGTTGTCGTGGGGAAACTCGGATGCGCTTGGTCGGAAGGCTCCGGACTGCATGCCCCGATGCTAGAGAGGGCTTCGCAAAAACACCAAAAAGCTGCGCTACATTTCACGGTCGGCGGGCAGTTCGATAAGCTCTTCTGCTAGCGATCAATTCGGAACGGCGAGGATGGCGCACGAGACGGACATGCGCACGTGAGGATCGCCGTCCGCCAGGAGCTCGGCTGCGCTGGCGGGCTTGCCCACGGATACCAGGGCTCGCATGGCGGAAAGGCGCGTCTTGGGATCATTCGAAGCCAGAGATTTGCGCAACGTTTCAATCGCGCCCGCATCGTCGGCGTGAGCGAGGGCGAGAACCGCGGCCGGCGATCCGTCCTTGGCCAGCTCTCGCAGATCGACGAGCGCCTGCGCGCGAGATCCTGGTACGTCGACGAGGCGCGACAGGGCCGCGCTCTTGACGGCCGGATCGCCCAGGGTTGCTGCCTGGCGCAAGGCGTCGAGCACCGACGGATCGTCGGTGGGCGCATCCCTGATCGCCAGCACGCGATCGCGTGAGATCCCTTCCTTGATTCCCCGGATGAGTGCCCGCGTCCCAATGGCGGCCGCGTTGCGCTCTGCCTTGAAGCGCAACAGCACCCACCCCGCTTCGATGGCCGGCGCGCCACGCTCGTTCTCCGCGACTCGAATGACCTCGACCAAACCGCCCGCCGAGGCGGACGGCGTCTGGCCCCACGCGTCGACGATCGATTGTCGCAAGCCGTCGTCGGCGCGAGCGTACAGATCGCGCAGTCGCAAGACCACCTCGGTGCTCGCAAAGGCTCCGAGGGCGCGCGTTGCGATGGCTTGCGCAACCGGGTTGGGATCGAGCCGCGCCTCTTCGAGCAGCGGGGCTTGATCGGCGGGATCCGTCGTCTCGAGCGCCGCGCGAAGTGCCGCGAGGCGGACACGTTCGTCGGGATCGACGTAGAGCTTGCGTCGCGCTGGTCCGAGATCTTTGCCGACCGCTCCTCGCGCGGCCACGGCTCGCCAGGGTGCACTGGGGGAGGTGCCGTAGCGACGTAGCAGCGCATCGCCCTCATCCCAGCCCGAGTGACCATCGAGGAGGGCGAGCGCCGCCGCGGCGCCCGCGTCGTCGGACGCCCGCGCGCGCTCTTCGAGAGGCCCCATCAAGGGCCGGGTGCAGGCCCGCGCTTCGTCGATGAGCAAGGGTGCATCGGCGGGGGCTGCGGTTCGGATCTCGCGCGCTCCGACCTCGAAGGCGATGTCGCGTACCCGCCCGTTGTCGAGT
>JBBSDY010000515.1:0-3922 GCA_038240245.1 Polyangiales bacterium | reverse complement strand
TGGGACTGGCTCAACAACTGGGAGGGCGATGGCATCATCGCCCGCTTCATCAGCCGGGAGCACGCCAATGCCTTTCGCAAGCGAGGCCTGCCCATCGTCGACGTTCTCGGAACGCGGCCCGAGCATCCCCTCGTCCACATCGACGACGGCGCCATCGGCCGGCTCGCTGCCGAGCACTTGATGGACCGCGGCTTCAAGCAGTTTGGCTTCATCGGCATCAAGGGCTCCAACTGGTCGCAGGCTCGACGCGACGCCTTCGTCGAAAAAGTGGCCAGCAAGGGTTTTCCCTGCAAGCTGCTCGAGCTGCATTTCGACGAGCGTCCGTGGGAAGAGGAGCAACAGGAGATGGCCGACTTCGTCGCCTCGCTCCCCAAGCCCGCCGGGATCATGGCTTGCCACGATCCTTGTGGCCAGCGTGTGCTCGAAGCGTGTCTGCGCGTCAACGCCACGGTGCCCGACGAGATTGCCGTCATCGCCGTCGACAACGACGAGCCCTTCTGCGAGGTGTCGAACCCGCCGCTCTCCAGCATTCTCGCCAACCACGACGGCGTCGGCTACCAGGCGGCTGCGCTGCTCGACCGCTTGATGGACGGCGAGGTCAGCCCCACCGGCCCGCTTCTCATGCAACCCTCGGGCGTCGTCGCGCGCATGTCGACCGACGTGCTCGCCGTCGAAGATCCCCAGGTCGCCATTGCCGCCAAGTTCATTCGCGATCACGCCTGCGACGGCATCGGTGTCGATGACGTCGTCGACCAGGTTCCATTCTCGCACACCGTGCTTCAACAAAGGTTCAAGCAAGCGTTCGGCCGCTCGGTCCACGAAGAGATCTTGCAGACGCGGCTCAAGCGCGCCAAGCAGCTTCTCGTCGAGACCAACCTGCCCATGGCCGAAATCGCCGAGCGCGTCGGCATCGAGAACCCGGAGTACTTCGGCGTCGTGTTCAAGTCGAAGACCGGGCAGACGCCGGCGAAGTACCGGCAGCACATTCGAGGTTTGTCGGGTCGGCGTTTCAATCCTTGAGATCGCGAAGTCGCCGAATCGCGGGCTCGCTGCATCGCAGCAAGTGGTGCAAATCTACGGAGCACCGGGATCTTTGCCGAATGCGTCGCGGTAGACGTCGAGAATGTTCCACTTCGGCTCCCAGTCGAAATGTGACTTCGCCTTGTCGCAGATCATCGGGCTCTTGAAGGCCGGCCAGTCGGGGGGAAGCTCGGGCCAGTCGGGGTGGTCGAGCTTGAGTTGCTGGCGTAGCGGTCCCGGGCTCATCACCTCGCGAGCGCTCAGGTGATAGACCTCGAAACCGGGTTTGGGTCGCTCGAGCGCCGCGAGATACGCTGCCGCGACGTCTTCGGCGTGAACGTACGTGCCGAGCTCTTCGAGGTGACCGAACCGCCCCAGGAATCCTTGCCCCTTTTTCATCCTCTCGGCTGTCGGCCACCACGTCATCACGCTCGGCAAGCGAAATGCGGCCACCGACAGGCCGTGCAGATCGGCCACCATCTGCGCGTATTGCTCGTTGGCGAGCTTGCTCATCGCGTACGCCTGCCGCGGCTTGACGGGGTGCGTCTCGTCCATGGGCAACCACTCGGGGCGAACGCCCTGCCCTCCCCACATGCCGTAGATTTGGCACGAGCTCGTGTAGATGACGCGCTCGAGCTTCAGATCGGCGGCCGTCTGCAGGATGCACGAGGTCGCCGCGGTGTTGTGGGCGAAAATGTAGTCGGGCGAGTACGGCATACTGATGTGCGGTATCTCGGCCAGGTGGATGACGGCATCGACCTGGTCGAGAATCGGTTGCACGAGCTCGCGCTGCCTTAGGTCGCAGTAGATCATCTTGGCGAGCGGCTTGTCGGCCTGACGTCGATCGACGTTGATGACGTGGTGCCCGTGGTCGAGCAGCGCCTTCACGATGTGCTCGCCCACTCGACCGCTTCCCCCGGTGACCGCCACTCGCTTCATCGCCATTTGCGCGCGAGCCCATGATGACATGCTTGCTCCACAACTGGGGCCCCTTTCCCCCGCTCTCTCTCCAGAACCTTGCGGAGACGGCGCTGGGGCGCCGGGGCTGTTTTCGTGTGTGCCCCGCACCCCTGCGCGCCTACGCGAGATCGACTCGTGTAACGCAGCCGACACAATCGGCGCAAAAAGCATTCGCGGGCTCGCTCGTCGAAGAAAGATGTACGTGACGGCGTGCCGGGATTTGATTGCGAGAAGGACAGGTAGTGGTAACTTGAAAAGTTGGCGTCTTGTGCTCGCGCGCCGAATTTAGGAATGAGGACTCGATGAACAGGGAGGTCTCCTTGAGAGACGATCCGCCGCAGCGACCGTCGCAACCTGCGCCCCAGCGACCGTCCCGACGCCCGTCGGGCCCGCCGAGAACGTTGCTCCCCCCGCGAGCTTCGTCGGACGACTCGCAGCGGCACTCGTACATGGCGATGCACCGGGCGGTACAAATCGAAGACCTGAGCGTCGTCTTTCAGCCCATCATCGACGTGCACACGGGCGATCTGTTTGCAACCGAGGCCCTCGTCCGGTGCAGCATCCCCGAGCTGTCCGATCCCTTGGTGTTGTTTCGCAACGCGGTGAGCGGCAAGTGGGCGGGTCGCCTCGGCCGGATGATTCGTGAGATCGCGATGCCCCTGTGCGCGGGAAGCCCCATCTTTCTCAACATCCATCCCAACGAGCTGAGCGATCGATGGCTGGTACGACCCGACGATCCCATCTTCTCGCACGACGACGAAGTATTTCTCGAAATCACCGAGTCCGTGCCTTTTACGCATTTTCAGCTCTGTTTCGACGTACTGCGCGAAGTGAGGGCACGAGGTGGCATCCACCTCGTGGTCGACGATCTCGGAGCGGGCTACTCGAACCTCGGTCGCATCGCCGATCTCGAGCCCAAGGTGGTGAAGCTCGATCGCGAGCTCGTGACGAACCTCGATCGCTACGTGCGGCGCCAGCAGCTCGTGGCTAGTGTGGTGCGTCTTTGCATGGAGATGG
The DNA here is from genome assembly GCA_038240245.1 of Polyangiales bacterium. Lineage (GTDB taxonomy): Bacteria > Myxococcota_A > Polyangia > Polyangiales > Polyangiaceae > DASWDH01. The sequence goes on along the minus strand of JBBSDY010000515.1, from coordinate 925 downwards.
GCGCCGTGGTCGTCGCCGAAGGCATCGAGACCGCCGACGAGTACAGCGCCATTTGCGATACTGGTGCACAGTACGGGCAAGGCTATCTGTTCGCGCGACCGGCGTTTCCGACCCCCGTCGTCACCTGGCCGCCACCCTCCCTGCCCGAGCTCGAGCCCGCCTCCGCCTAGGCTCGCGTTTCGTCGCAGCGGTTTTGTTCAAGCCGAGCGAACCGCGCACGTGTGCGCACTTTGTGGTGGTGCGTACCGATTCCGGTTTGTGCTATAAGCGCCCACATGAACTACCTTGACTTACTTGGGTCGAAATTTGTGCTTTTTTCGCTAGGACTTTTTGGCGTCGCCTGCGCAGCGGGCGATCCCGTCGATAGTCCTCATCACACCGAGAGCGGAACCGCAGGGAGCTCCGGTCTCAATACGGGATCGACGACGGGAGGCGCCACGGGCAGCACCTCCGGAAGCGGCGGTGGCTACTCGTCGGGCACGGGAAATCCCACCGGTACCGGAGCAGGAACGGGAGGCTCGTCGGCGGGGAGCAACAACACGGGGTCCGCCGGAAGCACGGGAGCCGCCGGAAGCAGCGGGGTCGCGGGCAGCACGGGCGTCGGCACACCCATCGCCGTCGACAGCACGTTCGCGATGAACGGCTATGGGGACAATGGCACGTGGAAAGGCTACGCGTTCACGACGACGTTCCCCGCGCCGCCTGCGGTCACCACGGCAAGCATCACCCCGCTCTGCCCACTGCCCTGTTTTACCATGGCGGCCAAGCAATTGTGCGTGTCGGGTAGCGTCAAGGCCGACTCATCCAATGCGTCCGGCGCGTCGCTCGGGTGGAACATCAACCAGGCGATGATGGTGCCCAATCCCGTGCAGACCGTGGCGACGACCGGCAGCGGGATCACGGTCAACGTTCCTGGCGCGACCAC
>JBBSDY010000514.1:0-3936 GCA_038240245.1 Polyangiales bacterium | reverse complement strand
TTCGGCGTGACCGGCGATCTGATGAGCCTCGGCGCCATCGACTTTGGATTTCTCGTCGATGGTCCGATCGTCATCCTCGAGGCGGTCATCGCGGCGCTCGCCGGCAAGACTCTCGTCAAGAGCGCCCGCGACGGCGCCTATGCCGAAGTTGCATCCGCCGTCGCACGCCCGGTGGGCTTTTCAGTGGGCATCATCATGCTGGTGTACGTGCCTCTTCTCACGCTCGAGGGCATCGAGGGCAAGATGTTCCGGCCCATGGCCATCACCATGGCCTGCGCGCTCTTCGGGGCGCTCGTCTATTCCGTGCTGTTCTTTCCCGCGCTTCTGGCGCTCTTCGTTCCGCCGGCGAAGGGGCACGGCCCGCGGTGGATCGGTGCGGTGGCGCGCGCCTACGAAAAAGCCTTGCCCTGGGCGCTGCGGCAAAAGTGGGTGCTGCTCGGCGGCTCGGCCGCGGCGCTCGTCGCAAGCTTCGTGGTCATGGCCCGTGGCGGCGCCGATTTCGTCCCGCGCATCGAGGAAGGCGACATCGTCGTCACCATCCGGCGAGCGCCCTCGATTGGCCTCGCCGAAGCCAAGGAGCTCGATCTTGCCGCCGAGAAAGTGCTGCGTCGGTTTCCCGAGGTGCTCACCTCGCTCGCCATGACTGGACGCGCCGAGGTGGCCATCGATCCCGTCGGCAACGACAACACCGACATGTTCGTGCACCTTCGCCCCCCCGAGCAGTGGACGACCGCGCACGATCTCGACTCGTTCTCCGAGATCGTCAAGAACGCCATCGAGAAAGAGGTTCCTGGCACCTTCGTATCGGTGTCGCAGCCCATCGAGGACAAGACCAACGAGCTCATCAGCGGATCGCGCGCCGACGTGCAAATCGCCATCTTCGGTGAGGAGCTCGAGCAGCTGAAAAAGCTGAGCGAGGACGTGGCCCAGGTGGTCCGTGGTGTCTCCGGAGCGGGCGACGTTCGCGTCGAGCGCGTCCTCGGCGCGCCCGAGCTGACGGTGAAGCCCGATCGCCTGCGCCTCGCGCGCTATGGCATCAGGGCCGAAGACTCTCTGCAGGTCGTGCGCGCGGCGCGCATCGGCATTCCTGTGGGGTTCATCTACGACGGTCAGAAAAAATTCGGGCTGCGCATCGTGATGCCACCTCGGTCGCCCAGCCCCGCTGCCCTGGGCGAGCTGTTCGTCGAGGCGTCGGGAGGCACGACCGTACCGCTCTCCGAGGTGGCCACCATCGAGGAGTCCGAGGGTCCCTCCCAGGTACGGCGCGAGAATCTCACCCGCACCGTGAGGGTCGAGGTCAACCTACGCGGGCGCGATCTCGTGTCGTGGGTCGGCGAGGCTCGCCAGAAGGTCGAAGACCAGGTCAAGCTGGGCGTCGGCTACAAGATCGAGTGGGGCGGGCAGTTCGAGAACTTCGAGCGGGCCAAGAAGCGCCTCGCCCTGGTCGTGCCGATGGCGCTCGCCATCATCTTCGGCATGCTGCTGTGGATGTTCCGCGCGGTGCGTTTCGCCGGAGCGGTCTTCGCCGTGGTGCCCTTCGCTCTCATCGGGGGCATCATGGGCCTCGCACTGCGCGGCTTGTCGTTCAGCATTCCCGCGGCGGTCGGGTTCATCGCTCTTGCCGGTGTTTCGGTGTTGAACGGCGTGGTGCTGGCCAACGAAGTAAAAGCCAAGATCCAGGGCGGGTGGCCGCTCGACGTCGCGATACTCGAAGGATCGACGCACACCATGCGAGCGGTTCTCACCACCGGCGCCGTGGCGGCCTTCGGCTTCCTGCCCATGGCGATCGCCACGGGGGCCGGCGCCGAGGTGCAGCGGCCCCTCGCCACGGTCGTCATCAGCGGCATCGCCGTCTCGACCCTGCTCACGATGTTCGTGCTGCGGGGGCTGTTGCAGCTTCTGCTCTACGAGCCGCGCGCGCGCGGCACCGTGGCACGAATCGACGCCCCGCATTCCGTGTCGAAATATTCGAAGTGACGACGTGGCGGCGGCGCCACCGCCGAGGATGGCCCGGTACCTACCGCCAGCGGCGTCGTATGGTCAGCGAGGAGACAGCGGCATCCCCAGAGGCGAGCCTGGCTGGCCCGCCTGCCATGAGACACTGCGCTCGTCGGCGAGGTCGCTACGGACCGTCTGATCCCTGCGGGGGAGTCGGAGGCTGCTCGACCGACTTGGCAAGGTCCTGAGCCAGCTGTGGATCGCTGCTCAAGATCTGCTTCCAGCTGAGCTCGTGGCCCTTGCGGTGCCCCTTCTCGGCAATCTTCAGTCCCCCAGGCGAGATCGTCACGGTGTAGTGCTTGCCGTCGACGTCGATTTCGCGCTTCAGTTCCTTCTCGAGCTTGGTCGTCATATCGGGGGGGGACCCTAGCAGAAGCTCGCGGCGAGGGCTACCAGGAGTGATCGGCCGAAGAGCGGACAAGAAATTAGCCTGGACGGACGAAACGGAACTTAGTGGTTTCGCTCACTTGGTGACCATGCGCTACGGGGCAGACGTGGTCGACGCCGAGAAGGACTGGGAAATCGATGCTGTCCCGTCGGCCTCTGCCTGCACGGATAAGGCGTATTCCGTGGCGGGGGCGAGTCCCTCGACCAGCAGGACATCGACTGCGCTTCGCTCGATGACGCGAGACACGACAGTGCCGCCCGTGGCGCTCGGTTTGGCGATGACCAGGTAACGCTCGGCGCGTGCGGTCGGCACGATGCGAACCGCGATCGATCGCGGTCCCACGAGCACGCCGCGAACATCGAGTGAAGGACGAGCCCCCTTGCCGAGCGTATGCACGTCGAGCCACTCGGACCATGCCGAGGTTCCTCCGGCATCGTTCTTCCGAAGCCGAACGCGGTAGTCGTGGTTGCCCTCGAGCTTTTCGTAACGGGTCACGGCGATCACCGACGTTCGGTAGGCCGCGACGGCGGCCTGCTTAGATGCATCGACGATCTCGACCTCCCAGCCCGAATCGGTCGCCGCGCTGACGATGAACCCGAGGACGAAGCCGCCCTCGAGGGGGACCAGCGCCTGAAGGCGCGGCGACACCGGTCCACCGATGGCAACAGGCATCGCGCTGACAACCGGGGAGGCAACCTCGCCGCGGCTGTTCGCGGCGACGACCTTGAGCGAGTAGACCGTACCGTTGGTGAGCCCACCCAGGTAGATGCCCGGCGTGTACTCGACTGACGCGGTCAGCGTCGTTGCGCCCGCCGTGGCCTCGAGCCGGTACTGGGTGGCGCCGGCAACGCGATGGAAGAGCACGCGAACGGCTCCGTCGCCCGCAACGACCTGATCGATCACCGTCGCCGAAGGAGGCGCCAGCGCGGCCCTCGTCACCGCCACCTCGTGGCCCGTCGGATTGAGCAGCGACGCTTGCTCTTCGACGACGATCTGCCCGCCCGTCGACCACGTGACAGGGACGTGCACGGCGGCGCTGCCGGGCGCCATCGCATCGAGATCGAAGATCTTGCCGCCGACGACCTTGCCGTCCTTGTCGATGGCCTGCCAGAGGAGGTGATAGCCCCGTAGCGTGAAGCTCGGAATGGACGTCGCGGGAAGCCCTCGAGGCGTGATGTCGATGGCGGAAGTGCGGTCGAAGCCGGTCTCGTTGCCGCTGGTGAGTGAAAGCGCAGCGATCGGTGCGAACGCCGCCTGGGCCTGGAAATAGCCTTTCTTCAGACCGCCCCACATGTCCTGCACACCCCACCCGCGCGCGTGGTTGACCGAGGTGCCCGCATAGTTGGAGCGGTAGTCATTGTACGACCAGACCGATGCTCCGAAGAGCCAGGGTTTTGGATCGAACATGCGGAGCGTGGTGCCGACGCCGGTGGCATGCTCGAGGTTCTCGCGCAGGACGTCGAACGTGTAGCCGTCGGGGCTGAACTCGGTCATCAAGGCGGGCCGATCGGGGTAGAGCGCGTTGAGCTTATCGGCCTGCTGCGCGAACG
>JBBSDY010000513.1:0-3951 GCA_038240245.1 Polyangiales bacterium | reverse complement strand
GCTGAGGGCGCGCCAGCCCTTTCTGCCGTGCCACGCGTGCGCGTCCTGGGCTTCTTGCTTCCGCTGATGACGGTGGTGGCGCTCGGTTTGTCGCAGCTCAGTCTCGTCCCAGTCAAGCTCGGCCTCGCGCTCCTGGCCGGTCAGTGGCTCTACGGGCTCTCGCTGTCCGCGAAGATCGAGCCCATCGCGGCGGCCCTCGGCGCAAGAGCCGGCGCGTTCGCCCAGTACCGCGAGATGCTCAAGCTCATCGAGGCAGAGCGATTCGAATCAGCGCGGCTCGGCGAGCTGCAGGGCCAGCTCGCGACGCCCAGGCCCGGCGAACCAAACGCATCGCGCGAGATCCAAAGCCTGTCGTCGATAGCGGGCTTCCTCGACGCGCGGCAAAACGAGGTCTTCCGTCTGTTCATCGGGCCCATCGTGCTCTGGGACGTGCATTGCATCCTCGCCCTCGAAGCCTGGCAAAAGCGCGCCGGCAAGAGCGCCCGTCGGTGGCTCGACGTCATCGGCGAGATCGAGGCGCTGGCCAGCCTGGGCGGCTTCGCCCACGATCATCCCCATTATCACTTTCCCACGTTCGCGGCCGAGCCCTCGTTTCGCGCGCGCGCCATCGGGCATCCTCTTATCGATCCCAGCGTGCGCGTATGTAACGATCTCGACCTGCGCGGCCCCGGAACCGCGCTTCTGGTGACCGGCTCGAATATGAGCGGCAAGAGCACGTTGCTTCGATCGATGGGCATCAACTCGGTCCTCGCCATGGCGGGAGCGCCGGTGGTCGCCGACGAGCTCGTCCTCGCGTCCTTCGAATTGCGCACCAGCATGTGGGCACGCGACTCGCTGGCCAAGGGGGTGAGCCACTTCTACGCCGAGCTCGAGAAGCTCAAGCGCGTCGTCGATGGTCTGCAAGCCCCGCGACCGCTGTTCTTCTTGCTCGACGAAATCCTGCAAGGGACCAACTCGCGCGAGCGCGTGATCGGCGCGCGATCGGTGCTGCGGCTCTTGCTCGAAAAAGGTGCGATGGGTGCAGTCTCCACCCACGACGTCGGACTTCTCGAGCTGGGTGCTGACCTCGAACCCCACATCGACAAGGTCCATTTCGAAGAGCAAGTCACCGAGGCCGAAGGCGCTTCGAAGATGACGTTTGACCACCTCCTGCGGCCCGGCGTCGTCCGCTCGACCAACGCGCTCCGGTTGATGAAGCTGGTCGGCATCGACGTCGATCTCGACTGATCCCGTGCTATAGCGAGCCTCGCCATGCTGCCCTTTCTGGTCAAAGGCGATCGCCCCGGCGAAGACCCGATCTTTGCGCTCAACCAAGAGGCGAGGGCGCGCATCGCGCGCGGCGATTCGATCGTCAACGCATCGATTGGCGTGCTCTTGAACGACGACGGCTCGCTCGCCGTTCTCCCCGCCGCGGCGCGCGCGATCAGAGAGGTGAAAGACGTCGAGTGGGCGTCCTACGCGCCCATCGCGGGAAGCCCGGCATTCTTGAATGCGGTGATGGACGACCTCTTGTCGGGCCACCCCGCGATGCGCGCCGCGGCGATGGCCGTCGCCACGCCCGGTGGAACGGGCGCCGTGCGCAACGTCATCTCCACGTTTCTCGAGCCGGGCCAGGCCTTGCTCACCACCTCGTTTTTTTGGGGTCCCTACACCATCCTCGCCGACGAGCACCAGCGCCGCGTCGAGACGTTCCGGATGTTCGATCCCGCGAGCCCAGGTGGCCAGATCGATCTCGACGCGCTCGACACCAAGCTCGCCGAGCTGCTCGCATCGCAGGGACGCGCCGTCGTGGTCCTCAACGATCCGTGCCACAACCCCACCGGCTACTCGATGAACGACCTCGACTGGCAGCGCACCGCCGAGGTCATCGGACGCCACGCCAGCCGTGGTCCCGTGGCGCTACTGCTCGACGCCGCCTATGCCGCGTACGCACCCCAGGGCGTTCGCGTTGCCCTCGACGCCATGGCACCCCTCCTCGGCCGCGCGCTCTTGCTCATCGCGTGGAGCGCGTCGAAGACGTTCACGCAGTATGGCCTGCGCGTCGGCTCCCTCGTCGCGCTCGTCCCCGAAGAGGCCGAACGCCGACGCGTGCAGTCCGCCCTCGGCTACGCCTGCCGCGGCACCTGGTCCAACTGCAACCACGGTGGCATGGAGGCGATCGCCCGCCTCCTCGGCGAGCCCGCGCTCGCCGCCCAGGTCACCGCCGAGCGCCGCGCCCTGGTTACGCTCCTCGGCGAGCGGGTCGCCCTCTTCAACGAGGCCGCCCGCCAGCGCGGCCTGCGCTATCCCCGCTACGATGGCGGCTTCTTCGTCACCATATTCATCGACGACGCCTTCGCCGCCGCCGAAAAGATGAAAGCGGACGGCGTGTTCGTGGTCCCCCAGAAGGGCGCCCTGCGCGTGGCCCTGTCCTCGGTCGCGGGGTCGCACATTCCCAGGCTCGTCGATTCACTCGCCAAGGCCTGTCTCACGTAGCGACGCTTTGCCGTCGGCGAAGCCAGGGTCGCGTCAGGTTTGACAAAACGTCGAAGAAAGCCTAGTTTCCGCCTCCCTTCATCGACCAAAAAAAGAACCAATTTTCGGGGCCGTAGCTCATTTGGGAGAGCGCCTGCATGGCATGCAGGAGGTAGAGGGTTCGATCCCCTTCGGCTCCACTCTCGCTATCGGCTGGCTCGCCGCTTCGGGCGGACCAGTTCCTCGGCCTCGTCCTCGCTCAGCTTCTCGGTCGTTCTCTCGAGCAGCAAGGCGGCGAGTTGCATCGGTTCTACATTCGCGCCACCGTGTTCGCGAACCTTTGCCGTTAGCTCCTCGAGACGCTTCAGCGTCCGCGGTGCCAGGGGGAGCAGCCGCCGCTCGGTCCAGCGGGGGTCAGTTGGCCGCCCGCCGCCGTCCGGCACGCGAAACTGCGCCTTGACGTCGGCGAGCAACTGCATCGCTCCGAAGTAGCCACCTGTCGCAGCGACCTTCCCTCTTCGTTCGGCGCCGAGCCCCTTGGCGATCTTGTGCATGTCGAGCTGCGTCTTCATCGTCTACTCCTCTGCGAAATCGTGGATGGCGAAGTACTCGTCGCCGACTACCAACCCGATTTCGCCCTGATGTGCGTCGTATCCCATTCTTCTGCAGAATCTTCCGAGCTCGGCGAGGTTGCGGGCGCTCTCGATGTCGGCGGGCGTCGTATAGCAGTGCATGACGACCGGTTCGTCCACCACGAGGGCGCCACCTCTCTCGTTGTCGCGCCAGATACCTTTCGCCTTCGGGTAGGCCGTCGCACCGCCGAACACCCTCCCGAACATTTCCAGCGCCGAGTCGACCCAGAACTGCTGGTCGATCGCCGTCGTTCCATCTCGTTCGACGCTCGGGACGAATAGGACGACGAGTACGCGCTTTCGCCCGCCCTCGAGAATATGTGGCTTCGCCGCCGCCTTCGTCCGCTTCTTCGCCATTAAACGATCAATATAGATCGTGCCGGGACCGGAATGCAACCACCAGGACTAGCTGGTAAGCGCTTGCGGCCTCCTTGATCGACAGCCGGTCGGACTGCCTAGCCGGCAGCACCCGGGCGCCGGAGGTCGCGCCGAGCGTGTGATACCATTGGTCTGCGGTGAATCATGTTCTTCGCTTCATCGTCCAAGCTATCGACGAGGATTCGCTCGTCCGTCGCGGCGTTCTGGTCACGGCGGGGACCCTGCGTCACGATCGCGCTACCGCGGACGCCCACCGAGAAGCGCTGGGCACCTTACTGAGCTGGTTCGATCGCAATCTGAAGACGTCTGTGCGCATCAGTCGCACGAAATCCAAGACCTACTACCCGCGCCGAGCACCGGGCATCTCGTGGTTCAAGGACACGGCCTACACACCCCTCGAGAATGCGCGCGCTGCCAATCTTGGCGTTCGACAGGCCGAGGGGAAGCAACGACAAAAACTTCCTCCTCGCGTCGGGTGAGCGCACCG